>JAFGVO010000282.1 GCA_016937935.1 Deltaproteobacteria bacterium
AATCTGGCCATATTACTTTCTCTTTATTGATTGCAATACTGTTTGCGACCTTTAAAAAAGCTGCAAATGAATCCAAATCTCTTCTTATTAATATTTTATCCTTATCAGGCCAATCACTATCATTAACTCTATATGATTTTATAAAACGAACAAGCTCCCATCCGCTTTTAATATTCTGTTTATAAGCAATAGTATAAAACCTCATCCAAACAGAATAAAGACCCGTTGAACTTTTATATCGGTACCCAAGCGGGTCCCTTCTTAACATTATTTTATACTGAACGGGAAAAACAGTTTTAAAAAAAATCTCACCAATTGCAGCCTTTAAAGATGAATTACTGCAGCCTTTGTCAACCTCAGCTTCTAAAAATTCAATTTCATCTATCCGCCCCATTTCACCAATAACTGAAGCAGCCTTTGAGGTATCATGATCACATTTAGCAATTACTTTTTTAAGATATTCCAGGCCTTCTATCCTGTTTCCTGCAGCTAATATTGATGCTGAAAATAAACTAATACTTTTGCTTGGTGATAAAAGCTCTTTTTGTAATTTTAAAATATTATCAGAGTCTAAAACCATATAAAGACCTGCAAATTTGTAAAAAATCCCTGTATCAATAAACCTTTTTGAAATTTCTTTTACAAAAAAAACGGAATCCTTACCCTCTCTTTCTATTATCCTTTTTAAAGATTCATAAACAATCAAGGGACTTCTGCCTAATCTGGCAATATCATAAAGCAAAAAAAGTGGAGCGTTATCCAGCCACTCTTCAACAATACTTGGGCTGTTTTTAGCATAATCAAGAGAGTCCATATCTTTTCGAAAGGACAACCATGACTCAACAAATGTATCTCCCTGTATGATTTTTGAATCAGGTATTCCTTTTAACGTTTTAATATCTGCAAAAAGAGTTATCGGAAATATTTCTATAAAAATAAAAAGTAAACCAGAAATAATGACTCTTACCTTATTAAAAAACCATTTTGTATGTAAAGGATTATTCATCTCCTGTACTTTCTAACATACCTTTTGGATTTTCTCCCTGACCATCTGTAGATGAAACATTTTTCTCACTGGCATCCAGTTCTAAAGGAGCCGTACCTATAATTCCTTTTATTACAGCTTCAAGATTCTCCCGTTCCTGTCTTTGAGCTATTTCATCAAGACGCTCCTTCTCAAGGGAAAATTTAACAAATCTCTTAATGTTTTTAACAGCTTTATCAAAGTGAAGAGCATTATCATGACACAGTCCCAGATAATAATATATTACCGGATGCCCCATAGCATAACTCTCATATTCTCCAGCAAGCTGACTCAATATTTCGATGGAATCCTCGCATTCAGTTGAATCAGACGGATCAGCATTTAAAAAATGAAGATACCCTTTTAAATGGAGCATTGATGGTCCACCTTTTCTCCAGATGCTTTCGGGAATACTTAAAAATTCTACCAGGGCCAGATGATAATCTTTTTTTTCAATCGCATCTTTAATTGAAATTAGTATATTGTTCAAATAATTCTTCTGTGCATCTTTTATTGAAGGAGAAAAAACAGGATCCATTAATTGAGGATCGTTATCTCTAAGCCTGCCAAGAAGAAAAGATAAAACTCTATCAGCCTCAATAACTGTTCTATTTTCAGGAGCAATTTTTTTAGCTTCATTAATAAAAACATCAGCCCTTAATTTTCTCCCGTTATTCATTAATGAAAATGCCAGATTGGCAAGATTTTCAGCTTTCTTGTCACCTTTTTCAAAACCGGATAAAACATTCTGAAGCTCCCCGTATTTCCAGTCGCTTGTATAAATTGTAGCGAGATATCCAGCATATTTTTTAAAAGAGATCAGATCTTTTGGTGCCCTGAATTCAATATAAGCATTATCATCAGTATTTATAGGAAGTTCTTTCCATAAGTCCCTGTCCGGCCCGTTTGTATAATCAAGAATTTCATCCCTGTTTACGAGAAGAACTCTACCCAAAAAATCTGTTTCGCTGAAAATATACGCTCTGTTTAACTCACTTTGAATATCACTGTTTTTAAAAATTGTCTGGAGCCTCTTCAGATTAAAATCAAGTGGTTCAAAAGAGCCTACCAAAATTGTATCAGAAGAAAGATCTTCCGCACTAAATAGTGAAGCATAGGGGTACACACTTACAAAAGTTCTAAAAATTGTTTTAATATTTTCTGGTGACATCTCGTAAAGCTGTACCCATTGACCAAAGACCCCTCCCTTTGTTAATGCTTTTGCAGAAGATTCAAAACTTTCTCTTGTAAACATATTTGACACACCTGTTATCCAGGGATTAGAAGGCTCAGAAATAATAACATCATAAGTGTCAGGTGCAGTTGCCAGAAAATTACGCCCGTCATTTGCAAAAATTTTCAGTCGATCGTTTATTACATATGAATCAGGATTCATCCAGTCAAACTCAGTTGATAAATGGTCTCTGTAAACAAGGTGATTAACATTAAACTCAGGATTTTTTTCAACATATTCCATCGTACCAAAAACATTTGAAGCCTCAATAACAGCTCTTTCAAGCTCGGTACAATCAATATGTTTTACAGGAAACTGCAAAGCTGCTCCCACTGTTACTCCCGATCCAAACCCGACAATTGCAACATTCATCTCTTTGAAATCTTTTTTACTAAACATAAGCGGGTATGATGCTGCCATAATCTGTGTGGGCATATCATCCCCATTAGAAGCATCAACTTTGCCATTATTTTTTAATGCAATATGACGCCCCCACATCTCAATAGAAACAGTTGTGGTCACCCCGTCATGGTAATACTTTATATCAGGTTCCCCCCATGATTCCTCATCAAGAGCATCCTCCATAAGTGAAAGTCTGAACACTCCGATAGTAAGCTTTGCGGGATCCCACCGTGTAACATTAAAAATAAATAATAGTGAAATTAACACTGCCGATACAATTGGTATTAATTTAATTTTTAATTTAACACTTTTTAAAGCTGTTAAAAGGACAATACCGGACAGCGCATAAATTGAGATGGAGAGAAAATATGTTGTCTCCATCCCTGCACCTCCCGAATATTTTGAAAACAGTGGAACAAAAACAAATGCAGACAGAAAAGAACCTGCAATTGCACCAAGAGTGTTAAATGCATATACATTTCCAACATCCTTTCCAACATCTTTAAAAGAGCTGGATATGGCTTTAATTGTTAATGGAAACGTTGCCCCCATACCAATTGTTACCGGAATTACAGGAAAAGAGGCCACAAGAAACATTATAAATTGAATTATGCCAACATGATCCTCATAATTTTCGACATTTGAAGTAACAAGTCTTGCAAATATCCATGGAAGATCATCAATATATATGTAACTTAACACTGCAAATCCGGCAATGGCAAGCTCCACAAGTCCAAGTACAAATACAGGTCGTGCAATACGTCTTGATAATTTTGAAAAGATTGCAGAGCCGATCACAAGTCCAAAAAGAAATGCCAAAAGAACTATTGCAAAAGAATAAACAGAAGACCCGATAACCATTGCCATAACTCTGTTCCAGACTACCTGTAAATTCATTGAGGCAAGTCCGGATAAAAAGAATGCTATAATTACAAGCCATTTCTCGAATGATGTTGTTTTTACTGCCGCAACTGGAGCATTTAAAATAACAAGGTCAGAATCATCAGTACCTTCTTTAAAATCTTTGCTCCTTAAATTAAATGATTCTTTTGTTAATTTTTTTCTAAAAACAACTATGGCTAAAAAGAGTGATAGATTAATGATTCCTGCAGTAGCATTTGTTGCCCATAACCCTATAGTTTTTAAAAGGACAAAAGCTGTAAAAAATACTCCTGCAATTGCGCCGGTGGTATTTAGAGTATAGAGAATTCCAATTCTCTGACCAACATTGTTCATATGTGATTTTCTACTGACAACATGTCTTGCAAGTAACGGAAGAGTTGCCCCCATACATGTTGTTGGAATAATAAGTAAAAAAGCAACTGCTGCAAATCTGGCAAAAGAGAACAGAAGAAAATTATTGCTCAAATGATTTGTAAGATATGTATTTAAAGCAGGATAAAAATATGTGATTACAACAGGAATTATAAAGGCAAAAATGCCAACCACTCCTTCAGCAATACCATATGCAAGAACAGGAGATTTAAATTTATCTGCATATTTTCCAAAAATAAATGATCCTAGAGCAAGCCCTCCCATAAAACAGGTCAATACTGTAGAAACAGCAAGAGTGGTTGCTCCAAAAATATGTTCAAGATATCTAATCCATATTGTTTCAAGTGTTAAACTTGAAAAACCCGAAAATATAAAAGCTATATATATTAAAGGATGCACACCTGACTCTTCTACCCTTCTCCGCCGCGATCTTTTGACCAATTAGCCGGATCAATCTGCCATTTGGCAATTGTATCCGCCTCATCCTGAGATAACAAATTGCGCTCTTTAGCCTCATCCATAAGTGCGGCGAAATCACTAATCATATTAAAATTCATCCCTGCCTCTTTAAAACGCTCCTCTGCAATAGGCAGCCCATAGGAAAAAATAGCTGCTATTCCCAATAAATTTCCACCTGCATCAACAACTCCCTCTCCAGCAGCAATCGAACTCTTTCCAGTTGATATTAAATCTTCTATAAGAACAACTTTTTGATCTTTGTTAAGTGTTCCCTCAATTTTATTCTCTTTTCCATGTGACTTGCTGCTGCTTCTAATATAAATCATTGGAAGATTCATTAGATGTGCAACAAATGCTGCATGTGGAATACCTGCTGTTGCAGTTCCTGCAATAACATCTGGATCCCAGCCCTCTTTCTTAATTAAATCCACAAATGCCTCTGCAACTGCAACTCTTTTTGATGGGCTCGATATTATAAGGCGATTATCACAATAAATTGGTGAAAATCTTCCTGAAGCCCATGTAAAGGGAGGATTAACTCTCAAAGATACAGCATTAAGGTCTAATAGAATCCTTGCAATTTCTCTTTTAATCAGGGACATAACAACTCCTTAGTTCAAATTTAAATTATTATTAATTGTGGTGAAAACTTTTTAAAACAAAAGTAATATCTTTTACTCTGTTTGAAGTGTATGAAATACGGCGCTTAACAATGCCAATACCTTTTACAAACCAGATAATTTCTGTTTTATATGGTTCAACAGTTAACAAATTGAGCACCTTTCTTTTACCATCAGCATCCATTTCAATCCTGGATATTATTTCAACCCTGTAGGCTTCTGAAAAAATGCCGGCAGGAACAATAACCTTTTCTATTGAACTGACATTAGCCAAATCAGTCTGTAATGAATCTGCAACCTCATCAACAATTTGTGCATCATCAAGTCTGTTTCTATATTTGAGTCTACGCTTATAATTTGTTTTCCAGACTGCACCTTTTATAAGAGATGATACAGGGGGTAAAAATTCTCCCTCAATATCAAGGGGAATATTATCCAGATATGAATATGGAGCAGAGAAAGGAAGATTATTTAAAATAATTCCCTTGTTTTCAGAAATGGTTATACTTCCATTTTTCAAATTCTTCCCAAAACCGCTGCTTATTATTCCCACAGAAGTATCAGATGGTTTACTCTCAATTTTCAAAGTCCAAACTGAATCTGTTACAATATCTTGAGGTCCATCAACAAGATAAACCCATTCCACACCTTTTTGTACCGGGAAAAATTCATGAAAACCATGGAGTGGAGACTCAACATCATCTTTGTCAAGATCAACAGAGCTTTCACTATTTATATTTTCTGCATCAGCAGAATCTTTGAGACTACTGACAATATCTGAACTCCCGGCATTTTCACCCCTTTTGGAAGGCAATAAAACTGCGACTACAAGTCCAATTGCAATTATTATTAAAATAGCATCTCTAAAAAACTTCATAAAAGTTATATTACCTCAAAATTATACTTTTTGAAACTTTGGACATTATTATTTTTGATGATTCAGTGAATATGCCGATTGAATAATATTTTTTATAAAGAATATAAAACCGTCATGGACAATTCTGAACAACGCAATAATCTGCACTGTCCAAACCATCTGATGAAATATTGAATTCAGTAGCAGAAACAGCTGTCCCCCTTACTGATGAATCTATCTGTTTAAGATAATCAGAGCATGAGTAAGCTACATTTAATCCAGGATCACAACCGAAAGCCGGTAGAGCTGCTGCAGAATTACAAAAGGCAGTACATCCATTGTCAAAACAAGGATCCCAGCCACCATAAGCTCCACATGCCATAAATAACCTCACTGAAAATTCCTGAGTCTCCAGGTTTTTACCCCCTTGAGTATGACCAAGAAATTTAACAACAGCTGTCATTACTTCAGGCAAATTGGCAAGATTGCCATTATCTCCTACAGTAAGATTATGCCTGACATTTTTATTACCCGAATCATTAGGATAAAGTATAGCTTCCTTAATCTCATTTGGAGAATATGTATGACATCCAAATGAACTTTTAAGAGTAGTAATTACTGTAGACGACATTAAATCTCCAATTACAATATCCGAGCTGTCTGGAGCAATATATTGGTTATATTTAAAATATTCAGTACCTCCAACTGCACCCTGGCCAGGAATAAGCGTGTAAAGTTCAAATCCATCAATCATTATACCATTTGATTCATTCTTAAGTGTCCCCTGATCCTCCTGCTTCATAAGGGCATTTGTTACAAGAAACGCTGTTCCAGGATTAATAGTGCTAAATAAATTAATCGAAAATGTAGGTGAAAATGGATCTCCCGTATTAAACTCGCAGGAATCACTTGGGACAGACTTGGCGTGTTCTATATAAAAGGACTCTTCATTATCGACACAGCCCATTGCAATTATTGCGCTTATAAGTGCCAGAGCTTTAAAAATATTTTTCATGGCAATTCCTCTCAAAATTGATATTCCGGTGAAAGATCTATTTCTATTATAAATCATTTTATTCATGGTTTCACCTTTTTTTACTGTCCGATACTTTCAGCTCTGTTAACAATTGTTGGAGTTATAAATATTAGCATTTCAGAACGTTTATCAGAGTTTGATTTAGTCTTGAAAAGCCATCCCAGTATTGGAATATCTCCAAAAAATGGCACTTTTTTATAACTCTTACCAGTGTTTCTTGTAAAAATTCCACCAATTACTGCTGTATGACCATCATTTACAAGAAGCTCAGTTTCTGCCTCACGTTTTAAAATTGTGGGATCGCCTCTTGCACCCTTGTTATTAAAGTCGGGCTCGTTTCTGGTAATATTGAGCGCCAGGAGAACTGACCCGTCAGCTGTTACGTGAGGCGTTACAGTCAAATTAAGTTTTGCCTCTTTGAAAGCTGTCTGAACACCACTTGCAGAAACCCTGCTGTACGGTATCATAGTACCCTGCTCAATATGAGCCTGTCTGTTATCAAGAGTAAGAATTTTAGGTGAACTTAAAATTCTTAATGTACCTTCCTCTTCCATAGCACTTAAACGAAGATTCAGATTTGCATTATTTGCAATTGAACCAAGTGCAATACCCAAAGCACCACCGGAACCAGTACCCGCAGGCGCTGGAAGATTAACTGCAAAATTAGGATTAGGCTGACCACCGGCAACAGGCGTTAACCCTGCAGTTGGAGCCTGATTATCCGTTGCCCCACCGGCAAGACCGATAGAACTCGGGAATGCAAGTCCTGTTGGATTTCCTGTTGCGGCGCTGGCGGTAAAATCACCACCCCACTGAATACCAATCTCTCTTGCATATGTACTTGTAGCCTCAACAATTCGCCCTTCAATAAGTACCTGAGGAGTCTGTGTATCAAGGTTTCTTATCAATGCTTCTATCTGATCAAGAATTTCAGCTACATCTCTTGCAATAATAACATTAGTTCTCTTATCCACTGACAGTTTACCCCTGTCCGAAATAAGATCTTTTGCCCTGGCTGACAGTTCTGCTGCTGTTGCAAATGAAACAGGAATTAATCTGGTTTCAAGAGGCTGCAATGATTTATTAGTTTTCATCCTCTCGATTGCTTTTTCATATTCCGCCTCAAGAACAGCACTTGGAGCAATTCTGATTAAATTTCCAGTGCGCTCCTGTCCAAGCTGTTTTGCCTGTAGAATTACATCAAGAGCCTGATCCCAGGGAACATCTCTCATTCTAATTGTAACCGTTCCTGATACATTGTTTGAAGTTACAATATTTACATGCCCAACATCCGAAAGCAGACGAAGAATATTATGTATATCGGCATTTTTAAAATCCAGATCGATATGTCTGCCAGTATAACTTTTTTTCTTTCTGCCAAACTGTGCAAGAGTCGTAGAATAGGCTGCGGTTCTGTCACTTGAATATGCATACCCTTCAGCATCTTCACGCTGAACAACTCTTGTGTTATTACCCATTGGAGTTAATTTTTCAGAGTTTCCCTCTTCTTTAAAAGTCCACTCAATACTGCCATTAACTGTTTCAACGGAATCAATTGCATTATCGAGAAGTTTAACAGTAACAAAAACTTTGTTATCCTTTTTAAATGAACTTATCTCTTTTATTGATCCGCCAAAATCTCTTACATCCAGTTTTCTTTCAAGAGCTGGCAATAATGCTGTATCATCCAGCTCTAGAATCAAATTTTTATCATCTTTATCATTTCTGCTAAAATTTAATTCTCCATCGACTTTAATTACCACCTTCTGAATTCCGCCTCTGTTTATAAACTTAATATCAGCAACCCGATTACCTGATTTCGACTCAACTTCTTTATTTTCTGACTTTTCAATTACAGGATCACTTTTTACAGTTTTTCCACCATTCATCTCTTTTAATCGTTGCTGCCTCAACTCTTCTTGTGTCAACTTTTTACTTGTACTTACTTTCGCATCTGCAGCAATTTTCGCGTTTTCAAGTAACGCAACTTTCTCTTTCGCAGATGCAGCAATCTTCGCGTTTTCGAGTAACGCAACTTTTTCTTTCTCAGATGCAATAATCTTCGCGTTTTCAAGTAACGCTATTTTCTCTTTTTCAGATGCAGCAATCTTCTCTTTTTCAAGTAACGCTATTTTCTCTTTCTGCTCAATAATAGTCTTGTTGGCATCTTCAAGCTGTTTTTCAACTGCTTCTATTTTAGCCATGACAGAAGATGCATTTTTTTCTGCCTTAACTGCAGCCTCTTTAGCCAGTTCAACCCTTTTTTTAGCCTCTTTGATTGATTGTTCAGCGCGCTTTTCAATTAGAGCATTTTGAGAAGCTGCGTTCTGTTTTGCAATCTCTAAAGCTTTTATAGCTTTATCTTTTTCCAAACTTGCCACGTCTTTTTCGTGTTGAGACTTTTCAATCTCTTTTTGTAAACTGGCAACCTGTTTTGTATAATCAGATTTAAGTGTTTCAATCTTTTGTTGAGCAGTTTTTTTATCATTTTCAGCTGAACGAGCATCTCTCTCAGCTTTTTTAAGCTGACCTAAAACATTCTCCAGTTTCTTATCAAGCTGTTCATATTCATTCTTGGCTGTAAGATACTGTTTTGTAGCAGTTACAGTATCTTTTGATTTTTCCTGAAGTTGCTTGTAAAATGAATCTTTATCTTCTTTAGAAGAATTTTTATATGCAAGCTCAGCCTCTTTTTGAGCAGTTCTGGCATCACTGGCATCTTTTTTAGCCCGCTCTTTTTCAATAAATGCTGTTTTAACAGAATCTTTCATTTTTTCTGAAAGAACTATTGCATTGTCTTTTTCTTTTACAGCATCTTTAACTTTTAAATTTGCTGCTATTAAATCTGATTCAAGTGTATGCAACTTTTTTTCAAGTGCATTACGTTTAACTCGCTCTTTTTCAGCAACTGATTCTGCCGTTTTAATCTTGGTTTTAAGATATGCAATCTGTCTTTCAGCATCTTTCTGTAATTTAGACAGTTCTTCATTATCTTTATTTTTTGAGGCAATATTAGAGTTATTTTTTGAACTTAGTATAGATAACTCTTTTTTTGCCTTCTCAACTTCCAGCTGTGCTTCCTCAAGTCTTGACTGATAAATTTTACTTTGTGATTTCAAGTTATTTATCTCTGCATTTGCACTTCGCCACATGGATTGAGATTCAAAAGCCTCTTTTTCCGCTTTGGAAATTCTCTCATCAGCATCTTTTTTTACATCTTCAATCTTCTGATTTGCACTTGCGAGAGAGATCACCTGTTCATCAGAAGATTTAGAACTGCTTTTTAAAGGTTCCCCATTTAGCGTTATAACAAGGTTGTTTCCATTTACCTTAACTCTATAGGCAGCATCATTTTGAAAATTAACCATAATTCTGCTTACGGAAACATTCCCTGAGGTAAATTCAGAAACAGCTACACCTCTAATAAGACCTGTTTTTTGATCAATTAAAGCCGGAACCCCTTTTAATTTACTGTTTGCCAAATCAAGCACAAGCCTCTTAGGCGTTGATAGCTTAAAAGCTGTATACATTGGCCTGACAGTACCCTTGACGGTAATAACCGTCGTCCTCCCCTCCTCATTCACAAAAATATTGTGAATCTGATTTGTTTTTGCAGCAGGTGCTGCTAAAAGACCACCTGCTGCCACCAAAACTGTGAGTACTGTAAAAAGCACTCTAACCATTTTACTCGCTTTTTTTCGGGACTTGCTCATTGTCCTCTCCTTCTTCGCCAAAAGATCTCTAACACATGCAAAATGCATGTATGGTTGTGTACAAATATATCCTACACCACCCCACTGCCGGATTCCAAATTTTTTACCTATTTTTTTTTATTTTTTTTTATTTTAATTTTTTTGAGGATACAGAGGCATAAATCTGACGATATCATTGGGTGTGGGAGTTAGAGGATCATCACGTACCAGGTATATTCCCCGCTCCTCTTCTTTACCCGCACCATGAATTCTATGAACTTTCCAGTTAATCTGAATTCTTGGTGCACCTGAGCCTGGATCGATAAAATCTGGCTTTCCAACATAATCACCTCGTCTCAAAATAAATCCGACACCATTTGGAGGTACAACCATTGCCCTGGGATCACCAACATTTGTTATTATAGCAATAAGTTTAAGCTGCTCAATATCATATTCTTCCAGTTTGATATCACGCTGAACAGATTGATCAAGACTCTTGCTCACAATAAGAACATCCATAAATGGTTTAAAAGGATCTCTTCTCCGGTTATTCTCAATAAAATCAGTTTCAGTAATTTTGGGAAGCCTTATTTCCATTGTTGCTTTATCAATATCCTGTTCAAGAACTAAACCGGCTCCACCTTTTTCCAAAGCCATTTTTGCATCAATTGATGGATCAATTATGCTTTTGCCTGTGCTTCTCCTGAATTTCGGCGGTGGTCCGTTTGATGAACCTTCATCTTCTCCGCAACCGGCATACAACGCCAGTGTGCTAAATGCTAAAAGGAGAAGCCATATATTTTTAATAAAAGTCATAAACATATCCTCTCCTATTTTTTCTTACCGGTTTTTTCATTTGGTTCAAGTGCTCTAAATGTAGTTGCCAGGGCTTTAACATGCAATAATACGCCATCTTCCCCGATTTTAGGTTTGTCCAAAGTAATGTTTTCAATATTAATAATTCTATCCAGTTTTCCTACCTGATAAAAGAATTTACCTATTTGAAGATAACTTCCTTCTAAATTTAACTCTACAGGAATTCTTGAATAATATTTATCCGGAGAAGCCTCTAATGGCTTTACCGAAATAATATCAAGCCCGGTAAGCTCAGCCACACTATTGATATTCTGAACAAAAGACGCCATTTCAGTAGTAACAGGAAGCATTAACCTCTGTTTAACTGATGCATTTTTTAAATCCTCACGTTTTTGAAGATCCTCGTCATATGTTTTTTTCTGAATTTCAACCTCTTTAAGTTTTTGTAAAATTCTGCTGTGTTCACTCTTTTTTGCATCAAGTTCACTTTTTAATGGAGAGTAGTAAAACTGCCAGAATAAAAACCCAATCATAACAACCAGTATACCAAGTATTGCCAGTTTTTTAGACAGGGGCATCTTTAAAAATTGATCCAGCATAAAATAGACTCCTTATCTGTACCGTACATCACCAATCAGAATAAAATTTACAACATCACCAATCTTTTCCTTATCATCACCATCAACTTTGATATTTGGCTTTGAAAGATGAGTTGAAATAAGTTCACTTGAAACAAAAAATGATGAAAGATTTATTCTTCTTAGAAATTCAGCAACGTCTTCATGTGAGACTCCCTGACCGGTAATTTTAACGTGTTTTGAATTTTCGCTAAATGAGCTAATCCAGACTTTTCTAAAATCCCAATTTTCATCGTATCCCCTGGAAGGGTTCTTTTTTATGATATTCTGATAATACTCATCATCAATAGTAGGATGACCATTTTTACTTAATATTCTTGATAACTCAAGCATAACATGAACAGGTCCCGTTCTGGCAGCCTGTAACTCATCAATAGCCTGCTGTCTTTTTTCAAATTCCGCAATTTCGTTTAAAATCTGCTTATGACCTTCAATTGTTTTGCTCAACCTGCTTATTTGGGCATTTACAGAATCATTTACATTCTTCTGCTTGGCAATATCATCTTCAACAGCCATACTTAAAAAAATCGCAATTACAAGTTCAAGCACCAGCACAAGAGTTCCAATCAAAAGCTGATTACGTCCTGCCTCTTTGCGCCGATCGTGTTTAACCGGCAAAAGATTGATCTTAATCATTCAGATCCGCTCCTTTTGCTTTCTAAGTGCAAGCCCGAGACAAATGGAGGCCTGTGGAGCTAGAGCTTTAAGCACTTCACTGTTAAATTTTTTATCGTCATATTGAACACGTCTGAAAGGATCCAGCATCTCAACCTGCACCCTGGCACGCCGTTCAATTGCTGTCCTTAAAGCGGAGATATTTGATGTACCTCCTGTGACAAATATTTTTTGAACCTCTCCTCTGTTTGAAGTTGCCACATAAAAATCAAGAGATCTTTGAATTTCACCAGCAAGAGAATCTACAACACCTGACACTATTTCATCTACTTCGTGAGGAACCACTTCATTTGAATCTTCAGACCCACCTGCTTTATACGCTTCTGCCTCTTCATAACTTACCTGAAGTTGCTTTTGTATCTCCTCAGTAATGAGATTTCCGCCATTTGAAATATCTCTTGTAAACTGGGAAATTCCATCTGCAATGATATTTATAGTAGTAACTTCTGCTCCAATATTTAACAATGCAATAACCTCATCACTTGTATATCCATAATTTAATTCATATACATTCTGAATAGCAAAAGCATCAATATCAACAACATACGGTTTTAATTTTGCCTCTGTGACAACCTCAACAATATCCTGAATTTCATCTTTTTTAGATGCAACAAGTAATACATCCATCTGACCGGCATCAACATTCTCATTTAAAATATTATAATCTAATTCCACTTCAGATATATCGAAGGGAATATGCTGCTCTGCTTCCCACTGAATCTGCTCCTCAAGTTCATCAGGTTTCATAAGTGGAAGATTTAATTTTTTAATTATTACAGAATTACCGGATATGGACAGTGCTACCTCTCTTTGATTAATCTTCAGATCTCTGAAAAGTTTACGCAATCCATCTACTACAGCACCATGATTCATCACGTGCCCGTCAACAATAGATTGAGGGGGTAGCTTTTCAATACCTATCTTTAAAAGATAGTATCCTTTACCCGATTTTCTTACTTGCAGTACTTTAATTGATGAAGTACCAATGTCTACGCCAACTAATTGTTTACCTTCTAGTAACATTAATCGTCCTTAAAAACTTTCCGGCGTTCAGTGATTTTAAGACCGAGTGCCTTTAGAATTTTGCGTTTTGTATCCATTCTGCAGCCATATCCATTTTCAATACGGGTTATTGTCAAAACTGATAACCCGGCTTTACGTGCAAGCTCGGCTTTACTCATCATATTTTCTATACGAATTTCCCTTAAATTATTTTGATATTTTTTTTGTTCGGGTAATTTTACATCAGAATCGCTGGAGCCTGGTACACCAGCGGAGGCAGCCGATTGTCTGTCGTTAAAGTCCTCTATCATTTTACCCTCCAGCGATATATTTTAATATCCATTATCATTGTGCAATTTCTATGATGTTCAAATCTATTTATTTAAAAAATTATCTATATAAGAAATACCATTTAATTTTAATTTAGTTAATAATAAATTTATATTCATTTATATATAACTTTATCCTAATTTACGCATAAATTATTTTAAGTTTACTAACTTCAGATTCTATTTTGACCTTATTTATCAGCAGGGTCAATTTTTTTGCATTTAGTTAGAAAATCTTTAATTAAAATAATATGCATTTTGAATGCTTCAAACTTATTGTTTCAATACTGAAAATGCTTACAGGTAAAACATGACACCCGAGGTGTATAATTTGACCCCTATAAAAAGCTTTAAAATATTGATAAATATCTATAAGCAGGGGTGTAAATTATGACATCACTTCAATTACATACCCACCGAGGTGTCAAAACAGACACCATCAAAAATCAATTAATCTTATAACTCGCTGTAATCATGCAATTTATAACATGGCATAACAATTGCTACATAAGCATGCCAATACTCGCTTACGCAAAGGAATGCAAAATGACCGCATACGCAACAAAAAACAACTTTTCAGTACAGAGTAAAGATGAAGAAGATTTAATAAGAAAACATATGCCACTTGTCAAAAAAATGGCAAAAAGAATTGCTGCAAAAGCTCCCCCCAGTATTATTACTGAGGACCTTTTCAGTGCTGGCTCACTTGGTCTTGTTGATTCCGTCATTAGAAACAATGGTAGTGAAGGTGCACAATTTGCCTGTTATGTAAGAATGAGAATAAAAGGTGCAATCTATGATGAAATGCGCGCAAGTGACTGGTTGCCAAGGCGAAACCGTAAAAATAGTGAAACTGAACCACAAAGTGGCCCTCCAAGGCCGGTGGCAGTAATTCGTTTTGATGATCTTCCTCCAGGAAAAGAAAGTAATCCTCATAATAAAGAGCCTCGATCTAATCCATTTGAGATGCTCAACACTAAAAGATCTTATGAAAAGCTTGAACAAGCCCTCAATTCTGTTCCCACTCGTGATAGACTGATATTACATCTGCACTATTTTAGAGGAATGCAGGTAAGAGAAATTGGTCGACTTCTTGGAATTTCAGATGCCAGGATTTCACAGATTCACCACAAAGCTCTCGAAAGAATTAAACCAATGATAGAAAATCTCGATGCTGCCTGAAATTATTTCAAAATTAAATTTTCAAAAAAAACTATTATTACATTTACTTAGAACCTGGCATGGCCAATGTTCTAAAAAAT
>JAFGVO010000283.1 GCA_016937935.1 Deltaproteobacteria bacterium
AACATTTACTGATCAGGAAAAAGATAAGCTTAAGGCCGGTTCCACAATAAAAAAACCCCTTCATAATTCAAGCAAAA
Source organism: Deltaproteobacteria bacterium (assembly GCA_016937935.1). Classification (GTDB taxonomy): domain Bacteria; phylum Myxococcota_A; class Polyangia; order JAAYKL01; family JAAYKL01; genus JAFGVO01. The sequence continues at coordinate 78 of JAFGVO010000283.1, forward strand.
ACGGCTTTTACGGTGGGTCAGGATATACTCTTATTGATGCTCCAGTTGAAGCTGTCTGGAAGGCGATTTTAGATTATCCTGTATATAATAAGGTATTTGCTGCCACCAGCAAGGTTTCTGAACTAAGTAAAAGAGGCAATAAGTCTCTTGTCCATTACGAAATGGGATATAAATATTTATCACTTGAATATTATCTTGAAGTTACAAGAGATGTTTCAAATTATACAATTTCATTTGAGATGCTTAATGATAAACCCCATGATCTTACAAGTGCAAAAGGTTACTGGAAGCTTTTCCCCCAGGCAGGCGGACGAACACTTGTTGCATATGTTGTTTCCGCACAGGTACCAATGGGGATAGTGAATCTTATGAAAGATGACTGGCACTCCCTGGTAGAAAGAAATCTGATTGGGGCTCCAAATGATTTGAAAATTTGGCTTTCCAGCGCAAATGGAAAAAAATATTTCCAGAACACTGCCAAAAATTAGTTATTTCAATCTGATCAAACTTAAGATTATTGATTCTGCAAAATGATATTAAGGACTCTTCTAACAGGCTCTGCAGCGCCCCACAAAAGCTGATCTCCAACGGTATAAATATTTAAATATTCAGGACCCATATTCATTTTTCTGATTCTTCCCACTGGAATATCAAGAGTGCCTGTTACTGCTGCGGGACTGAGATTTTTTACAGTTTCATCCTTTTTATTTGGAATAACTTTTACCCAGTCATTGTGCTCTGCAATAAGCTTTTCAATCTCACTTACAGGAATATCTTTTTTAAGCTTAATAGTGAGCCCCTGACTGTGACAGCGCATTGCACCAATTCTTACACATGTTCCGTCAACAGGAATAGTCTTTGAAGATCCAATTATTTTATTTGTCTCGGCAACACCTTTCCACTCTTCTCTGCTCTGACCATTTTCAAGTTCAGAATCGATCCATGGAATCACGCTGCCTGCAAGAGGAGCTAAAAACCTCTCAGTAGGAAAATCGTCACTATTCATAGTCTCTAAAACATTTTTATCAAGTTCTAAAGCAGAGGCGGATGGATCAGTAAGAGAACCGGCGTTATGTCCTATCGCCCCCATCTGCTTAACAAGCTCCTTCATATTTTGAGCACCTGCACCGGATGCCGCCTGATATGTCATTGATGAAACCCATTCGATAAGATCAGCCTCAAAAAGACCGCCAATGGCCATAAGCATGAGGCTTACAGTGCAATTGCCTCCAATATACTTTTTGATTCCATTTTTTAACGCTTCATCAATTACCTTGCGGTTAACCGGATCTAAAACAATTACTGCATCGTCATCCATTCTCATGGAGGAAGCCGCATCTATCCAGTATCCATCAAATCCGTCACTAATAAGTTTTGGATATACATCCTTTGTATAGCCTCCACCTTGACAGGTTAAGATAATATCCATTTCACTTAACAGTTTAACATCAAATGCATCTTTTAAATCATATGTCGTGCCATCTATTTCAGGACCACTCTGTCCAGCTTGAGATGTGGAAAAAAAATGGGGCTCAAAACCGGAAAAATCATTTTCCTGTCTCATTCTGTCCATCAAAACAGAACCAACCATTCCTCTCCAACCGATAATACCAACTTTTTTCATTTTAAAATCTCCATTTTTAATATTTTCTAACAAAGTTACAATTTGCTTATAGAACAGCTCCTAAATCCAGTTCAAGTATTTATTTGTCAAAATAGTGCAGTAAATAAGTATTAATATATTTGATCTATTCAGCATACGTATTATAGTCTTAAAACAGTATTTAACTGTGTAATAGCTTTTTAATTAACAATTTGATATTTTTATAAAAAAAGTTACTGAAATTTATTCGTAAAAGGGAAAAAAATGGGTGTAAACAGATTATTTTGGCCACAGGAAACTATGGATGAGTGGGTGGTTGATGAAAAAGCTCAAATAAAAGATGATGTTGTAACTCTTACAGAAGGTAATAAACAATATAAAATTGAACAGGCTGTCCATTTCATTCAGGATGTTGGGGATGGAGATGATCCTTACGCCCTGACTGGAAAAGTTAAAGAACTTTCAACTCTTGAGCAGATGGATGCCGAACACTATATGGATTCAGTAATTATTAAAGATTCGGCATATCAGGTTGTAACAGGATTTACAGGTATTCCCCTGCAGTCTGATCCGCCAAGGAAAATTGAAAACGATGATAACAGTGACGATAAAGACCTTTTGGCAAATTTCCTGTTGAATAATTTATAACAGTGCAATCTATTTGAGTACTCATTTGAAAGGAACACATGAAAGATCGACTACTTGGACGCGTAATAGCAGATAGATACAGGTTGGAATCCAGACTTGGTGTTGGCGGAATGGGTGCTGTATATAAAGCAAGACATCTCCTTATTGATAGAGTTGTGGCTGTTAAGATTTTACAACCCGAAAAAAGAGGCGAAGAACATTTCAGAGCATGGTTCCTTCGTGAAGCAAGAGCAGCCAACAGAATCAGCCATGCAAATACAGTAGATATTTCCGATTTTGGTGAAACTGAAGATGGACTGGCCTACCTGATAATGGAACTTCTTATTGGTGAGCCTCTCTCAAATCTAATTGCACGAGGCCCGATGGATCTCGATGTATCTCTTGATATTATGGAGCAGGCAACGGCCGCAATGGCAAGAGCACATGATCTTGGTGTGGTTCACAGAGATATAAAACCTGATAATATTCAGCTGATAAATAAAGCCGGTCGTAAAAACTTTGTAAAAGTAATTGATTTTGGACTTGCCAGACTTTCACAGGACGGTCGTCTTGCAGCTAAAGGTGCAGTATTTGGAACTCCCGAATACATGTCTCCTGAACAGGCCCGAGGCGAAGATGCCACCCCATTGTCAGATCTGTACTCTCTTGGTGTAATATTCTTTGAAATGCTGACTGCAAGGCTTCCCTTTAATGCTAAAGACAGAGATTCATTTATTGAAGCCCATAAATCATCAACTCCATTAAAAGCAATTGATGTTAACCCGGCAGTTGATCCAATGGTGTCAGAAGTTGTGTCCATGCTTTTAGAAAAAGATCCCGCAACCAGATTTAAAGATGCCCACCATTTTGTTGAAAAAATTAAGACTCTCCAGCGACGGCTGGCTCCGGCGGTAAATGCATGGGGTGAAGGAGAGTTTAGAGCAACACGTGACCGTGATAAAGACAACTCCGGTTTTATTACATCTTTTAGCCCCATGGGACTGAATAATGTAGCAGCATGGGCATTAAAAGCTACAGTTTTTGGACGAATGGTTGCAACATCCTATCCTGGAGGCGCAGGCCCGTCACAGGTTATGAAATCAATTGAAAGTATATGGAAACTGGCGGCTGCATCAACAAGGCTGGATGGTGAACTTCAGGCAGCTGCAAGAAGCAACGAAAGATTACATGGGCGAAGCAAGGATTTTGCAGCTCAGGTGGGAAGAAGAATCGAAGATCTTTCCAGAGAGAAATCCAGACTTGAAAGAGAAATAACATCTGCCAGCGAAGACCTGGAACGACTTAAAGAAGATTTTGAAAATGCAGATAGTGAACTTAAAGAAGCGCGAAAAATTATTGCATCTATAGATAAAGGGCGCGATGAGATGAATATCCATTTAAGAAACGCCTATGAAAAAGCCGGTGCCATGGCAGCCAGAAGGCAGGCTCGATCTGAAGCAGTATTAAAAGTAGAGGCAAAAATGGAAAAATGGCAGGAGGAGCTAACAAATATAGACTCCCAGCTTGCTGAATATAAGGAACAACTGGACAAAAACAGTTCATCCATTGATGATGATCTTGTGGATGCCAGAAGACGCCTTGCCGCAAAAGTTAAAGAGCGGGATACTTACACAAGAAAACTGGAAGAATCTGCAGATTTTCTAAAATCACATTTTACTGGTCGCCCGGAATGCACAGAACTTTTTAAAGAGTTGGAAGAGCTTGACAGAAACAGTATTCTCATCGAACCAAATGCATCAGGATATTAACAAAAATCAAACTACTTTGTCACCGTTTTCATCAAATTATTTTCACCTGAAAAAATATAACGTTTAATCCACCAGGCTGATAAAAACAGTGATGCTGTTCCACCTGCTATAAATGAAAGCCATACTCCTGTAACATCGGTCTTTAAGATATATACAGAAAAATATGCTCCTGTAACTCCCACAATTAAAACCCTTACAACAGTAATTACAAGACTGGGCATCCCATATCCAAGCCCCTGTAAAATTCGACCGGAAGTCATGCCAAAAGCCATCAGGGGATATGCAAACAGTTCATATCCGAGATACTGTCTTCCAACAAATAACGAGACGGGATCCTTAACAAATAAACCAACTACCATGTTTGAAAAAAGATAAACCGTTGTACCTAAAATGACAGCTGAAACAACAGCCAGACTATATGAATATATAACTATTTTTTTAACCAGATCATATCTTTTAGCCCCCAAAAACATACCCGTAAGAGTCATGGCGGCAGAGGCTATTCCCATTAAGGGGAGGGATACAAACATATCAATTTTGCTTCCTGCAACATATCCGGCAACTGTGGGTTGTCCAAACTCGGAAAGCACTTTATTAATCATCATCATGCCAATAGACATTACAAGAAGCCCGGCAGCTGCGGGAAAACCAATTTTTAATATTCTTCCCAGCACTTTAAAATCAGGAATCATATTTGAAAAAGTGATTTTGGCACTCATTTTGTGTTTAAAAAATGCGGCATATACAAGCCCCAGAATTGCAATTAACTGTGCAGCAACTGTAGCATATGCGGCACCGCCTATTCCCATATCAAAATAGAAAATAAAAAGAGGATCTAAAACCAGATTTACAAGGGTTGCAATACCAAGAATAATCATTGTTGTTCTTGCATCACCCTCTCCGTTAATAACAGACCTGATTGATGCTGAAACAAAAAAAAGAGGCATACCCGCAAACAGGGGAAACATATACTCCCAGGCCAACGATACACTTTCACCTTCGGCTCCCAATAGGGGAATTATAGACTTGCCAAAAAAAAGTCCCAGTATTCCAACAATAAGTCCCGTAATAAGGCTTAAAGAAAAACCGTTTGAAGCAATTTTATTTAAGAGATTCTCATTTCTTGATCCGTAAGCAGCTGCAACAGTAGCTGTAACGCCAGTAGCAATACCACCTGTAAATGCAATAACAATAAAAAAAATTGCACTTATGTATCCCGCAGCAGCAAGGGCAACAGTTCCCAGTTTTCCTATAAAAATCGAATCGACAATTGAATACATTGCATGAACACCAAAACCGGCAATCATTGGTGCTGCAATTACAAAAAGCGCTTTATGGGGACTGGCAATAAAATTATCCAGACGATCGTTTTTAGAATTAGGCATTTAAATATTAATCTTTACACATTTATCAAATTAAAAAAGAAAATAATCCAGGAAATAATTATCGCCTCTTTTTACGTTTTTTTAAAAGCAAATCCTCCTGAGATTCAATTTTAACCTCACCTTTATCGGACTTATTATCAGCAGTTTCACTATTGTTATTATTTTGGGCATTTTTAGCAGAAATAGCTTCTATTCTCATGTGAGCAATATCTGCAAACCAGCATCTCTCATCCCTGCCCTCTTTTTCAGCTTTTACGTAAGCGGACAGTGCTTTTTCAATATCACCTTTACGCTCTCTTTGAATACCCAGCACCATATTTTTCCAGACTCTCAAAAAAAGCTGCGTAGAATCTGCATCAAAAGGAACATCCTCGGCCTTTTTTCCTATGGACATATTAAATTCAATTTGAGTCAGTTTAAGCATCAGCTCTTCATCTTTGCTCATTGACATTTGAGCCGCTTCATCAAGAAAACCCTTAGTCTCTTCATCGCGTCTTCCCGAGGCAAGACGAGCTCTGGCTCTGATTATCAGAATTTCAGGAAGTCGTATTCCAAAACTATCCATAATTGATTTTGACTCTTTTTCAGCCTTCGCCGGTTCACCGGTCACAAAAAGAGATTTGATATAAGCTGTTTTTAATACAATCAACTCTGATTGAGGGGCTGAAGCTATTGCGTTCTCCAGATATTGAGAAGCCTCATAAAAATTTCCAATCTGAGCATAGGCAAGCCCCATTTTGGCATCAACAGGAGCACTGTCACCAAAAACAGACAATATTATCTGCTTTCGTGCAAGCCCTAAAACCTCAGCAGCTTTACCCGTTGATAAAAGCTTAAGAGCCTTTTTATGAAAACGAATCTCACTCCTCGCCACAATTTTAGGCATAAAAAACAGAAGGAAAATAAGAATAATTGAAGCAGGAACAACAACCCACTTCTGCCCCATCTGCCAAAACAGAAAAAGAAGACCAATAGTAATAATCTGAGCAGTTACATTAGAAAAAGAGAGTTTTTTTTTATAATTATCCATAGACATGAAGGGAATATTACAGAATTTAAAAATAAAAACCAGAAGAGAGTTTTAATAAATGTCTTTACCCCAAAAAATCATTCAACACACGTCGGTATATCACCATCCATTACACAGTTGGGCACAGTTGGGGAGCATTCATTTCTAGACCAAACCCATGTAGTTTCTGCATCGTTACATTTATCTATAAACATTGCGGTATCTCCATCACCGCATAACGAATATTCACCTGTTGTTTCATTACACGGCACATCATTATCACAATTAACAACATTTAACCCTGTTTGATCAGTTTCATCAAGACAGTCACAATAAGGATGTAACGGGCGAATATACCAGACAAGACCGCCTTCAATACACATTATTTGATCTCTATTTTTACAATGAATTAGACCTGAGTCTACAAAATCACAGGTTCCAGGATAATTTGAATATCCTACTGTTCCGTCATCTTTTTCAACGCAAATTGGATTCTGTTCAGTATCTCCATTTTCTGTAGTAATTACTGCCACTGGCGGGTCTATGTTATAATCACATGTTAATCCCAAAACCCCATTTTCACTGCACTGTTCCTCTGTATCTCCTGTACAATTAATATCATCTACAACACACATGTGATCCTGAGTGCCTCGAAAAGTATCAGGTGAAAATTTTTCTGAAAAATCACCTGCTGTGCAGGTTGCTGATTGGCATTAAAAATTGTGCGTCTTTGACCTCCAGGGAGCTGTCTTTTGTCAAAAAGGGGCTGTCTTTTGTCAAAATAGGGCTGTCTTTTATCAGAAGGGGGCAGATATTTATCGAAAAGGGGCAGCTTTTCATCGAAAACAGGCAGATATTTATCGAAAAGGGGCAGATATTCATCGAAAAGGGGCAGATATTCATCGAAAAGGGGCAGATTTTTATCGAAAACAGGCAGATTTTTATCGAAAACAGGCAGATTTTGCCGTCGGGGATAACCCACTGGGTCCTACAATTTTTATATAAAAATTGAAATTAACGGAGAAAAATACACAATTCATTAAGGTGTGGTTAATCTTTTGATATCATTGCAAAATCAAAATAGATTCATATTATGTACTGGAAAATTTAATAGAAATATTAAAGTGGATTTAATATTAAGGAGTAATACATGACACAGAATATAACACAGAAGATTATTGAAACTCACCACGTGGAAGGGGAACTGACCGCCGGGAGCGAGATAGCTCTTAAGATTGATCAGACTCTTACACAGGATGCAACCGGAACTATGGCCTATCTGCAGCTTGAGTCTATAAATGTTCCCTGGGTTAAAACCGAATTGAGTGTGAGTTATGTTGATCATAATACTCTTCAGGGTGATTTTAGAAACGCTGACGATCACAGATATCTTCAGACAGTTGCAGCAAAACACGGTGTCGTATTTTCAAGACCTGGCAATGGAATATGCCATCAGCTTCATATAGAGCGCTTTGCAAGACCGGGAAAAACCCTTATCGGCTCTGACAGTCATACACCGACCGCAGGAGGAATCGGCTCGATGGCAATGGGTGCAGGAGGGCTTGATGTTGCTTCTGCAATGGCGGGAATGCCCTTTAGAATTAAATACCCCAAAGTTATGGGAATTGAACTTACAGGCAAGCTGCAAAAATGGGTCAGTGCAAAGGATGTGATTTTAGAGGTATTGAGACACACTGATGTAAAGGGCGGCGTTGGATATGTTCTTGAATATTTTGGTGAAGGAGTCAAAACACTTACGGTTCCCGACAGAGCTACAATTACAAATATGGGTACGGAAACTGGCTGTACAACTTCAATTTTTCCAAGTGACGAAATTACAAAAGCGTTTATGGAAGCTGAAAACAGAGCTGACCAGTGGATTGAATTAAAAGCTGACGAAGGTGCCACATATGATGAGATACTTAAAATTAATCTTAGTGAAGTGGAGCCCCTTGCAGCCTGTCCCCACAGCCCGGGGCTTATCAAGACTGTAAAAGAACTTTCAGGAATGCCTGTTAACCAGGTTGGAATCGGATCATGCACAAACTCGTCATACAGGGACCTTAAAATCAGTGCAGAAATTTTAAAAGACAAAACAATAAGCGAAAAACTCCACCTTGTTATGAACCCCGGTTCCAGACAGGTTGTATCTCACCTTATTAAGGAATTAAGCCTGAATGACCTTATTGCATCAGGAGCAAGAATACTCGAAAACGCATGCGGAGCCTGCATTGGAATGGGTGCGGCCCCTTCAACAGATGCAGTTTCAGTTAGAACTTATAACCGTAACTTTTTAGGAAGAAGCGGAACAAAAAGTGCACAGGTCTATCTTGTAAGCCCTGAAACAGCGGCGGCAACAGCTCTTACAGGGGTATTCACAGATCCGCGAACTCTCAATATGGAGTATCCCGAAATTGCGTTTCCCGACAAGTTTGATTTAAATGACAATATGTTTATTTTTCCTCCGTCCCCTGAAGATGCTAAAAATATTACAATTGAGCGAGGACCGAACATTGCTCCCCTTCCCTCTTTTAACCCCCTTGAAGATGTTCTTGGAGGTAAAGTAATATTAAAGGTTGAAGATAATATTACAACAGATCACATTATGCCCGCCGGGGCAAAGATACTTCCATTAAGAAGCAATATCCCGGAAATTTCAAAATATGTATTTGAAGTTGTTGACCCAAAGTTTCCTGATAGAGCACTTGAAAACGGAGGTGGATTTATTGTTGGAGGAGATAATTACGGACAGGGCTCGAGCCGTGAACACGCTGCACTTGCTCCAAAATATCTTGGAATAAGCGCTGTAATAGTTAAATCATTTGCAAGAATTCACCTTGCAAATCTTGTTAACTTTGGAATTGTACCCCTTACTTTTAAAAATCCCTCTGACTATGACAAAATTGAGCAGGGCGATGAGCTAAGTCTTGAAATTGGAGACCTTACCTCAGAAGTTACAATGACAAACAAAAGTAAAAACTTCACGGCAGTTTTACAGCATTCCCTATCCCTTCTTGATTCGCAGATATTAAAAGCCGGCGGAAAACTCCCCTGGGTAAAAAAACAGATCTAGCTAATTAGTAGTTTTTAGAATTTACTTTTCAAGAATCTCATTTATTTTATCTTGAAGAGTAGTTATCCGGTAAGGTTTTTGAATAAAGCCTTTTGCGCCATTTGCTAAAATATGACTGGCCTCTCCATCAATGCTGAAGCCCGAAGAGATTAAAGCTGATATTTCAGGATTAATCTTTTTCATCTGAATAAAAGCCTCTCCCCCTCCCATTACAGGCATCATCATATCCATAATTACAAGATCGATATTTTTCCAGTTTTTCTTGTAAAAATTAACCCCATTCTGACCATTATTCTGCACATAGACACTATAGCCAAGCTCTTTAAGCATCTCCGCCATAACTTCACATAACACATGATCATCTTCTACAAAGAGAATTGATTTTGAATAATGAGGAGGGACATCACTAATATGCATATCACTTTGAGAATCTCTCTTTGAATTATCAGCCGGGGGAAGATAGATTGAAAAAGTACTCCCTTTTCCCGGGGTTGATTTCACATCTATAAACCCGCCGTGATTTTTGATAATTCCATATGTTGCGGCAAGTCCCATCCCTCTGTTTAAACCATCAGTTTTTGTGGTAAAAAACGGCTCAAAAATGCGATCAATAATATCGGGAGTCATTCCCGGCCCTGTATCAGTTATTTTAATATTTATCCAACGCCCCGGAGCTATATCAAAGTCAAAAGTTTTACATTCATCACTTTTAAGATTAACTTCTTTTGCAGAAATACTTAATTCCCCGCCACTGGCAACAGCATCGCAGCCGTTATTAACCAGATGCAACAGAGCATTGTAAACCTGATTTGAGTCACCTTTAATATTTGCAATTTCGTCTTCAATATCAGCATCTATATGACATGGGGTAACATATTTAGTTTTATCTCTATTTAATAAGCCCATGATAACATCTTTAATATCAATTAAGTTGTGCTCATATTTACCCTGCCTTGAAAAGGCAAGTATCTGCTTTGTAAGTGAAGATGCATTTTCGATAGACTCAATAATATTCTCTGCATAAGATAAAATATTGGTATTATGACCTGATTCCTGAATAATAAGTTCTGCAAATCCCATCATTCCAGCAAGCTGATTATTAAAATCATGGGCAATTCCACCCGCAAGATGGCTTAGAGCTTCCATCCTTTTATGCTGCTCCACATGCTGAATTTCACGCTTTTGAGCAGTTCTGTCTCTTACAACTGCAACAACTGTGGAGTCACTGCTTTTAACCATGCGACACTCATAGCTGTGAGTCTCTCCATCTTCAATATCCAAATCATATTCAAATATCTGAATTTCACCTGTTGAAAGAGTTTTTTCAAGCCCTTCATATGCGAGTAAAGAAACATGTTCAGGCATTATATCTTTAATAGCTTTACCTACAATTTTGTCATCGGGAACATAGAGATCTTTATTATCAGCTTTGTAATCCAGAAATATTCCATTTTGATCGATGCGGAAAATCATATCAGGAACAGCTTTTAACAGTGCCAATGCTTTATTTTCACCATCAGATAGTATTGACCACATTTTATTTGATGCTCCTCTGAACATAATTTTTTCCCGAATACGTCTTCATGCTATCTAGATTTTCCATATTTTCCAATTAGAGAATACAGAAACATCATAATATGTGCAATTTTTTTACCTTTAAAAATAAGCTTTTGATTAATTTTTGATTAGTTTTATCGGTTTTAATGAACGATAAATACATTTCTTAACTGCATACCGGTCATATCGCTGTAGGTATAGGGAAGATGTCCAATTTCAACAGTTTCAAATGTTTCATTAACAGGATCAAATTTGTATGCTGAATCCTCCGTTGTAGATACCATCCATACATAACCATCAAAATCAACGGCAACCCCAACAAGACCGTTATCACATGTGTTTTTTAAACTGTCACATTTTAAACCTGTATTTTTAGTAACCGGTGTCTCATATATTTTAACATCCATAGTATCTGCATCTATGCGATAAAGATGTCCAAGGGATTCAGCCGCCCACGTAAAACCGTCACTTACACCGGCGCCAACAGCAATACCCCTTAAAAATACACCAGTCTGATCTGTTGTTACAGTTGACTTGCCTGTAGTTGAATTAAACTTCTGCACACAGCTCACATGATCCGGAACTCCGGGAGAATTGTATTTTTTACCCCCAAGCCATACATTGCCAAGCTGATCAACAGAGATACCATAACCGCACTGGGCCTGAAAACGGGTAACAGTATTTGCTCCAATATCAACTTTGACAAGTCCTCCACCTTCACCGTTACTTGGAAATCCAAATCCGTCCATGATCCAGAAGTTATGAAGCCTGTCCATGGCTCCGCCGTAAAGACATGCAGAGCTGGGAATATCCTTTGTCATTGATGTTTCAACTGCACCAGTATTTCCATTTAAGAAATACACTCTGTTTATAGTGTTTATTTCCCACTCATTGTAATCATTAAGTTCACCACCAATGCATGACCCTATAAGTACATAGCCACCCTCTCCTGTGTCAGGATCTTCAGTACCGTCCCAGGCAGTAGCTCTGGCTCTTGGAGAGAGATCAGTAATGAAGGGGAGTTCAGTATTCCATAAAACACACTCATCTGCACCCCAGGGTTTTATATCGGTTGGGCCTGTTGAGGTAGTAATTTTGTTATCACCATTCACGTCAACACAGTCCTTTAAAAAACCGGCAATTTTTGTAACAGATGATACACCACCTGGAATTGAGTAAAACCTGTTTGTAACAACCATGTCACCATATCTGTTGACTGAGGTTCTTGAAGGATCACAGCTTGAATAGGGACATGTTTTATATCTGGCTTCTTCCACAAGTGTTTTAGTATTAACCTTTGATACTGTTCCATCATAAGAGTTTGCAATCCAGATATATGAGAGCTCTGTATTGGGAGCCGGGGGAACATAAATATCATCAGTCAAGCCGTTGCAGTTATCATCATATGGGGTTCCCTTTGTCTCAACAGCAGTTGGATAAACTGATGCATTGTTATCATCGCAATCGTGGGGAACACACCAGCCGTCTTTGTCGTTATCAATACAGTCCGGAGGAGTATCATCACCGGAACCGTTATTTGATGAATCAGAGTCACTCCCATCATCAGAACCATTATTGTCGCTTGAACCGTCACTGCCATCATTTCCATCACTGGATAATGAACTGTCAAGAGTGTTACTGCTGTCACTGTCATTTGAATTATTGTCATTGAAATTTATGCCGCTGCCTGTATCTGAACAACCCCAGATTGAAAAAACTAAAATAAAAGAGATACCCAGAAGGTATGCTGCTTTAAAAGAATCTGTTTTATTAATATTTATCATTATTACCCCTCACTTTCTAATCTATTGAAACTTCCGGAGTACATCCGAATCTGGCTGTTATTGTCTCCCAGAGGCGTTCTCCTCCGTGCACTTTTAACATTTCGCATGCCTTTGGACAGAGCCTTACTGTTGTACAACTGCTTACATCTGTATCAAGGGCTTCAATCTGTGGCCACGAATAACCGTCAATAGCTTTGTCCGACCAGTTCCAGCCAAGTTCAACATCACTCTCACTGTTACAGTCAGGCATATATTTCATTAAAACTTTACCGGCATTTGGATCTACAAAAACTGTATCAGTGTCAGAGTGGGTGTCCGTGTCAACAACAGAAACGTAGTTAAAGATTTTACCGAGAATATTAACAGTGCTGCACTTGTGTGAAACGTCTAAATCATTTTCTGAATCATATTCGGGAATAGTGCTCCAGTCCACAGTGTACTCACAGCTTACACCTTTGTTTGTAACAGACTCAAGGGCCGTTGTAATTGATTCCGCATCTGCCGCAGGGTAAAACCATGTTCCATCTGGAGATGTTTTTATATCAGAATAATCTTCCTCAGTTCCGTCACTGTTTCCACCCCAGTAGGCAAGAGTATCCAGAACGCTTGAAAATTGCTTAACATCTTCTCCAACGCCAATTACATATGTTCTGTAACCGTCAGCCGCAAGAAGGTGAGCCTCATTGTATGCACAAAGATCATCTAAACAATTCTCAGGAGCAGCAGCTGTTTTAGTTCCTGTTTCAGAATTGATACAGCTGTCAATATCGGGATTAAGAGTGTGATTACAATTGGGAGCGCCATCAGTTGCAAGAAGAATAAATGTACGACTGGAAAGGTTTAAAGAGTTAAGGTATTTTCTGGCCCATTTAAGAGTGGGACAAATTGGAGTACCTCCGCACTGTCCAACACTTTCAAGAACTTGTGAAATTTCGTTATAGGTATCAACTGTCTGATCAACTGTTGAAAATGTAACAAGGGGCTGTTCAACCTTGCCGTCGGTACCCGTAAGTTTTGGTGCATCACAGATAATATTCATATCAGCGTAAAGATCGGGTGTAGAAGTTCTGTATTCATCGGTGCAAAAGCTGGAAGAAGGAAAAACGTTCAGAGCAAAATTGGTTAATCCTGTATTTGAGTTCTGCTTAACAATTGAATCTATTGCGTTTTGTACAAGAGCTGCATAAGACTCTGAATCAATTTTATTTTGAATCATGGATGCTGAGCGATCGAGGAGTACAAGAATATTCAGAGGCTCTATCTCCACCTCCCAGGGCAGATCAGCACATTCGTCAACAACTGTGGGTGTAGTGTCAGTATCAAGCTTTGATGAAGAGTCCGAATCATTATTATCGCTGCTGTTAACTGAAGTATCACTTGAGTCAAGACTATTTGAATCGTTAGTGTTGATATTATCATCACCATTTGATGATGACCCCTTGCTGCACCCAATAACAGACACAGAAAAAATGACAAAAATCACTTTTAAAGTAAATCTCAATTTGTTCATGTATTAACCTCCCGAAAAGTTGAAAATTTCATTTTTGATTAATGAATTATAACAGTTTGATTAGATGATATTTTATTAAAACGAACCATTTACAAAACAGCCATGCAATTAAGCAGAAACCGCAACAATAAAACGAATATAAATATATTTTAATTGAGAAAATCATAAAAAAGGGTATTACCAATCAGCCATTTAAATTACAGAGATATGGTGTATTTGATTTAAAAAGAAAGAAAACCACTATGAGCAATTTTAAAATAAAACTGGCAATTTCTATGGGAGACCCAAATGGAATCGGACCGGAGGTTATTCTTAAAAATCTGAAAATTGCAACTGATGTTTCATGTCCGGTTATTTTTGGACACTTTATTACTTTTAAAGAAGTCGCCTCAATAATCGGTACAGACATAAGCGAAATAAGACTCCTTGACAGTTCAAAGGACATTGATACAGAATCAACAGATATTCAATTTGTAAATACAACGGATTACCCCTACCCAATTTTTGAAAACAGTGTCCAATCATCCCTGTCACAGTTTGAATCTCTTAAAAAAGCGGTTGATGCAATAAAAGACGGACAGCTGGAAGCTATTGCCACAGCACCTGTTTCAAAGGACATGATAAACAGAGTTCACAAGGGGTTTTCGGGTCATACGGAATATCTGGCAAACAGGTGCGGACTTAAAAATGATGATGTAACAATGGTGTTTGCAACAGACAAACTTATTGTGGGGCTTATTACTACTCACCTTCCTATTACAGAGCTGCCCCAAACTATTACAACCTGGCGTTACGAGCGGACAACAAAACACGTTATTGAAATTGCCGCTGCTTTAAACAGTGTAAAAAGACCCAAAATTGCTATTGCCGGGTTTAACCCCCATGCAGGAGAAGATGGACTTTTGGGAAAAGAAGAAATTGATATAATCATTCCGTTCTGCAAAAATTTTAATAAAGAAACAGCAGAAATAAGCGGCCCAATACCCGCTGATGCAGTTTTTAGAGATGCCTTTAACGGCAAATATCACGCCGTGGTATCAGCTTATCACGATCAGGCACTGATTGCTCTTAAACTAAGCGGGTTCGGGGGAGCAGTAAACATCACACAAGGCCTTGACTTTATAAGAACAAGCCCCGATCACGGCACAGCATACGACATAGCAAGAAAAAACATAGCAGACTCACTACCAATGAAAAACGCCATAATAACAGCCGCCAGACTGGTAAATCATAAAAAACAATCTGTTTAAAATTAAATAATATCTTATTCCCACTCGATAGTTCCAGGGGGTTTGGATGTTAAATCGAGGGTCAGGGCGCTTATGCCCCCTAGTGCCATTATTTTTTCAGTGAGTTCTTTAATCAGCTCTTCAGGAAGAGATGCGGCAGTTGCTGTCATGGCTCTCTCAGAATAGATTGGCCTTACAACACAAAGTTCACCTGGGGTTCCGTCAATCTCTATTGGTACAAAGACTGTGGGGCACTGCCAGATTTTATCGTAAAGATTGTATTTTTTAAGGCCGTTCATAACAATTGCATCAGCCTCTCTTAACAGATCGAGCCTCTCTTTTGTCATGTAGCCTTTTATGGACTTGACGTCTTGGGGAACCTCTTTAGAAAAATTCCACACGCAGCGGTTTATACCTTTTACTTCTTTAAAAACTCTTCCTGCAGCCTCTGTAAGTTTTTCAAAATCTGCTGTTCCAGTAAGAAGCACGGGATTTTCATATGTTCGTAAATCAGCCTTAACCCCTACAGATTTAACTGGGAGAACAGTTGCGGTGAGACCATATTGCTGAACGACTTTTTGAGTCTCAAGCTCCATTGCAATAAGCTTGTCATCTTTTTGTTCACTTATGTCGCTGCATAAAAGTCTGACACCAAGGCCCGGGCCCGGAAAAGGATGTCGCCAGATAAGTTTTGAGGGAATCTCAAGTTTCTCGCCAAGCTCCCTCACCTCTACCTTGTAAAGGTCCGCAAGGGGCTCAATAACTTTGCCCTGTTTTATTAATTCTTCAATTACAGGCACCCTGTTGTGATGGGTTTTAATGGTATCAGATCTCTTTGTTGCACCGGTCTCAATGGTGTCGGGATAAATTGTTCCCTGACCAAGAAGGTGATCTTCAATACCAAGCCTTCTGGCCTCTCTGTCAAAAATTTCAACAAAGGTATTTCCAATAATTGCACGCTTCTTTTCGGGCTCGCTCTCTGTTCCAAGTGCCTCAAGAAAATCAACAGTGGCGTCGTAAAAATGAAAATTATCAATGAGGTTAAGCTCTTTGTACATGTTGATAACATTTGCACTCTCGTCTTTGCGCATAAGCCCGTTATCAATATGCAGAAGGTGAAGCCTCTTGTTGCCAATGGCTCTAGCAAACAAAACTGCCGCAACAGTTGAATCAACACCTCCCGAAGCAAGAAGAAAAACCGAACCGTCACCGACCTGTTTTTTTATGGCATCAATCTGCTGTTCCAGATATTTATCCATGGTCCATGAAGATGCACAGCCGCAAATTTCTTTAACAAAATTACCTAAAATAACATCACCGTTTAAAGTGTCGTCAACTTCCGGATGAAACTGAACACCATAACGACGTAATTTATCAGAACCAATTGCTGCAAAGCGGTGCTGTTTTCCACCATCTTCTAAAATAGTGTACCCAAGCTCTATAAAATCATCCCCAAGGCTGGTTACGGAATCGTTGTGACTCATCCAGACCTGCTCTTTATCACTCAAACCTTTTAAAAGAGGGTGCTCGACAGTTTTATGAAAAAGGGTTCTCCCCCACTCACGGCCGGTCTGTTCAATTGCTCCGCCGTAATGGTGTGCAATCTCCTGATGACCAAAACAGAGTCCCAATATTGGAACATCCATAGACATAATCTGCCTGTTGAGCCCAGGGTCATCACCTTCAGATGTAAGAGCGGGACTTCCAGAAAGAATAATTCCCTTAAATCTGCTAAGGTCCTGAACGAGATCTTCGGGCTGTTTTATCTCAGCTAAAACATTGAGCCGTCTTACTTTGTTTGCAATTAAATGGGCGTACTGCCCGCCAAAATCAATTACTGCTATAGAATCATGTTTCATCAATTTACCTATTAAAACCTTAAATTTAAAAACTCTCTTAACTCTTAATTAAAAGAGAATGAATTCATACAACAAATTAAAAAAAAATGCGATGAAGAGATTTCCTTCAACCCAAAAAAAGACAGGTCGTATTAGTTTAGTTCAAATATGTAATTATTTTTAATTGATTATTCACATTTTTATACTATTTGTGATATCAACAGCTTCATGACAGCGATTTTTTCAATATTTAAACTGGCAAGGCCTGCTCAATGGGTAAAAAACATCTTTGTATTTACCGCTCTTATTTTTTCAGGTGATATTCTCAAAATAAACTCTGTTATCGATGCCTTGATTGCCTTTGCCGGGTTTTGTCTGGTATCAAGTGCTGTCTACTTTTTAAATGACTACAAAGATATTCAGTCAGACAGACAGCATCCGGTTAAAAAAAATCGCCCTCTTGCAGCGGGGCAGCTTCCTCCCTTTACAGGAATTGCAGGATTTATAATTCTCGCATCCGTTGGAATCACCATATTTCAATCTTTTTTAGGATTAACATCAACAATTATTCTTATTACATATCTTCTAATGAATATTGCATACTCCTTTGGTCTTAAAAACGTTGTAATACTTGATGTTTTAATAATTGCAGGGGGCTTTGTTTTAAGAATACTTGCGGGTTCATCTGCCATCTCGTCGATGCCCTCAACATGGCTTATTTTATGTGCAATTACGGTATCTCTTCTTTTGGGTTTTACCAAAAGAAGAGCAGAAGTAACCACTATGGGTGACAACGCCAAATCTCACCGTAAAGTACTTAACCATTACAACAGGGATTTCTTAGATCAGGCAATTTCAATTGCTACTGCTGCTACAGTTGTCTGCTATATTTTGTACACTGTAGACCCTAACACTATTAAAATGGCCGGTTCAAAACTGCTTATATTCAGTGTTCCATCAGTACTTTACGGAATTTTCAGATATCTTTATATTGTTTATCACAACAAGTCGGGCGGAGATCCCGCAAGAGATGTTTTTACAGATATTCCTATGCTCATTAATGGTATAATCTGGGCACTGTTCTGTACAATAGCCATATTATACGGCCCGGAAATTGTTCAATTTTTAAGATCGGTGCAAATATGATTAAAGGGGTTATATTTTTAGCTGTTGCAATTGTTTTTAACGGAATTGCCAATATCCTAATGAAGCAGGGAATGTCAGGAGATGGAAATCAAACCGGCTCACTTGCAGGAACTCTGCGCCACTACCTGACCTCCTGGCCCATAATTATCGGTCTTGGACTTTTCGCACTTAATGTTATTGCCTACACACAGGCACTTTCAAAACTTCCATTGTCAGTGGCGTATCCCATAATGGTATCATTAACAGGACTGATTGTAATAACCGGTTCACTCATAATTTTTAAAGAATCAATTAACCTTTTGCAGTGGATTGGATTTGCACTGATAATTGTCGGTGTAATCCTGGTGGCTAAATGAAAAAAACAGATATGAAAAAAATTACTCTAACACTTTTACTGACGACACTTTTGGGCTGTTCAAATTCTGTAACTTTTAACGAAGAACCAGATAACAGAGATACTTTTGAAAAGCAGTTTTCGATAATGGAAAAAAGCCTAAATGAAATTAAAACCGCAAATAATGAAACGCTTTTAAAATACGCAAAAGATAAAGATAAAACTATAAGGCGTGCAGCAATCTTAAAAATAGGCGAACTTGGAGTTGATAACCCTCATATTTCTGCAGTACTGTCTGATGCAATTGCAAATGATAAAGATTACAGGGTCAGAACCGCGGCAGCAAGAACTGCAGGCACTCTTGGTGATGCACAAACATCTGATGCCCTTGTAAAAGCAATCTGCGATAAGGATTATTCAGTATCTCTTTATGCATGGAAATCAATTCTTAAAATGGGCATAAATGCCAAATCCGGTATACTTAACGCCATCTCACAAAAATATCCTTACAAAAATTTACAGTGTAAAACTTTTGAGGATAAAAAAAGCACACTCCAGCAGTTAATATATACAAGACTAAAAGATATGGATGAAAAAGTCCTTCCAATTTTATTAGAAGGTATTAAATCCGATGATGAAACAATTAGTATTGCATCTTTAAAGCTCCTGGGAAACCTCAAATTCAAAGCTCAGGATGCACTGCCTGAGATAACAGAAATTGCCAGCAGCAGTAATGACGAAAAAATTCAAATAACAGCAATTGAGTCAATTCAGCAGATTGGAGACCTGCATCCACTTGTGATACCAACACTGTTTAATATTAAAAACTCCACACAATCACCAACTGTTAAAATGTCTGTAAGCCGTGCAATAGCCTTTATTGAAAGAGTTGAAAAGCAGCAGGCAGCAGCAGGTGCAAAAGGACCATCAAGTCCGGGAAATCACAATCGCCTAAGATCAAGACGTTCTTAATAAATATCAGAATAAATTGTTGGGATTAAATTAAAGAAGAAAATATGGGAGAACTATTTTGCACTCATAATTTTGATGAGGTCGAGAACTTTACAGGAATAACCCATCTCGTTATCATACCATGAAACAACTTTAACAAATGTTCCATCAAGAGCAATACCTGCACCGGCATCAAAAATTGAAGTCAATGATTCACCAACAAAGTCAGTTGAAACAACTTTCTCATCTGTGTAACCAAGAACACCTTTAAGAGCACCCTCAGAAGCAGCTTTCATAGCTTTACAGATCTCTTCATAGCTGGCTGATTTCTCAAGCTCAACAGTGAGGTCAACAACTGAAACATCACTTGTTGGTACGCGGAAAGCCATACCTGTAAGTTTGCCGTTAAGCTCAGGAAGAACTTTGCCAACTGCTTTAGCAGCGCCAGTTGAAGAAGGAATGATATTCTCAAGAATACCGCGTCCGCCTCTCCAATCCTTCATTGAAGGGCCGTCAACTGTTTTCTGAGTAGCAGTTGCAGCGTGAACTGTAGTCATAAGACCACGTTTAATTCCAAAGTTGTCATTGAGAACTTTAGAAATAGGCGCAAGACAGTTTGTTGTACAGGAAGCGTTTGAAACAATTGTCTGTCCTGCATAATTATCAGTGTTAACACCACAAACAAACATAGGAGTGTCATCTTTGGAAGGAGCTGAAAGAACAACTCTTTTTGCGCCCGCAGTAATGTGTCCCTGTGCTGTCTCTTTTGTAAGAAAAAGACCAGTAGCTTCAACAACGTACTCAGCACCAACATCGCCCCATTTAAGGTCAGCAACGTTTCTTTCAGCAGTTACACGAACAGTTTTTCCGTCAACAACAAGAGAACCGTCTTTAACTGATACTTCACCTTTAAAACGACCGTGAACTGAGTCATATTTAAGCATGTATGCAAGATAATCAACGTCAAGAAGATCGTTAATTCCTACAATTTCAATGTCATCACGTGCTGCAGCAGCACGAAATACCATACGACCAATGCGACCAAAACCATTAATTCCAACTTTAATTGCCATTTTCAATATCCTTTCAAATTAGCCATTTACTGGCAGTTATAAAACACTGAATTAAAAAGCCTCTTGGACAAAACCCAAAAGACGAAGCATAAAAATAAAATTATTTAAAATATCTGCGGTTCTCCTTTATCACAGTTTTTTAAAGGTTTCAAATCAATATTAAGCAAATAAATACAATATATCCAACAAATCATTCACAAAAATGAGCAGAAAAATTCTGCCGGCCATTCAACACAATCACAAACATACATCCAGGTAAAATATTCCAAAAAGTATCAAAAATATTCACATTAATTAACCCATCCAGGCCTTCCCCCGGTGGACATTTTATGACGTTGGAGAAAGGTGAAAGGCATTAAGAGCAGAATTCATACATTTTGAAAAAGTGATAAAATACTGTTCAATTTTAGAAATAATTTTATAATATATTAAAATCAGCAAGAAAAAATCCAACCCCATTAACCAGATGTCCATCGGGGGAGGACATAGGCTGGTGCAAATTAACAGGAT
>JAFGVO010000284.1 GCA_016937935.1 Deltaproteobacteria bacterium
AACATGATGTCCCGGGCCGAAGACTTGATATTGTTTCATCACATGTTGGCAAACAGATTGAACATATTAGAAAGCATCGATTAGGGTCGTTTAAAAAGAGCTCAGCAAGAGTCAATGCGGAGGTTGCAAGATCCAACCGTTTACATCGTGAACTTTCAAGGATAGGTGAAAAAGAAGGGCTTTCTAAAGCAGAGATCATTAACCGAACAAACAGTATTTTAAAAAAACTGGCTGCTGATTTCAAGCCGGGTGTTTTATCATTTTTTGCAGTTCTTACCGCATTTTTATGGAGACGCATCTATTTAGGTTTTGTGATGTCTGAAGTTGATAAAGAAAAGATTAGAAACGCCATTGGCAAAGGTCCTCTTTTACTTCTTCCCTGTCACAAAAGTCATATAGATTATCTCGCAATTTCTGAAGCTATGAATTCTGCCAATATCATGCTTCCTCATATCGCAGCTGGTGACAATCTCTCATTTTGGCCTATGGGATTTCTTTTTCGTTCAAGTGGTGCTTTTTTTATCAGACGCAGATTTGTGGATGATAATTTTTATAAGTCTGTGGTAAACGCCTACATTAGAAAACTTATAAATGAAAATTATACTATAGAAGTTTTTATTGAAGGTGGAAGAAGCCGTACGGGTAAATTACTAAAACCTAAGCTGGGTATGCTTGAGATGGTTTTAATGGCACTTGAGACTTTGTCAGGAAAAGATGTGGGCGTTCTTCCTCTGTATGTTGGGTATGATAAAGTCATAGAGATTGATTCATACATTAAAGAAACTTCAGGGAAAAAGAAGAGTTCTGAAAGTATTTTCGGAATGATAAAATCTGTAAAAATTCTTTTTAACAGATATGGAAAGCTTTATGTTAAAGCGGGAGACTGGTTTTCTATCAGCAGCTATCTGGAACAGGAGGGAATGAATGCCTCTTTTTCTGATTCCCAGTTCAGGCGAAATGCCGCAATGCAAATAGCTTTTAAAGCCTTAAAAAGTATAAATGATAATTCAATTATTACATTAAAGACTATTGTTGCGACATCAGTTTTAAAATTTTATAATAGATGTTCAAAAAATGAAATTGAAAAAATGGCTTTCTGGACAGCTGATATTTTAAAATCTGCGGGTGTTGATCTTGCAGAGGATGTAGAAAATTTTATAAATACCAATTTAAGGAAAGAACTTTTAGATTCGGTAATAACAGAATTTATTGAGGATGGTTATCTTGGTGTTTTAAAAACTGAAAATAGTGGGAGTGATAAATATATAATAAAAACCGGTTATAGAATGCATCTTGATTTTTATAAAAATAGTCTGATTTATCTCGTGGCCCCTTTTGCACTTATTGGCGGTGTTATTTTAGACGGAAAGCCAGGTTTAAGCCTGTCAGAATTACACCGTGGCGTTTTGCCACTTTTTAATCTTTTTAAATGGGAGTTTATGATTTCAGGTAAAAGTGAAATTTTGGATGATGATATTACCCCATTAGTTGATGCGTCTATTTTTTATTTAAAAAAATCAGGAATTATCATTCTGAACAATGATGCAATACATATTGAAAAACGCGATGAATTAAAGGAGATTGTGAATTTATTAACCACTTTTTTTGAAACATATCACTGTTCACTAACAGTTTTAAGAGATAAAATGACAGAAGCTTTTACCGGGGTAATGAGAAATGAAGCCTATAAACGTTTTGATGAAGGCCTTAAGAGTGGAATGTATAAAAATGCGGAGGGCAGAAATCGTATACTTTTCAATAATGGATTTGATGCGTTTAAAGAACTAAAAATTAATCGCCATACAGATGGTGCTAATCCTTTTTGTGACGAATGTATCGCCACTGAATTATTAAGAAAACTTGATGTATTCATAAAAATTTAAATGGAGAACAGTATGAGAGAACTAACACCTGAAGAGCTGGACAGCACATATGACGAACCAATGACGCTTTTAAAAGATGATGATAACTCATTAGAAGGTATAGAACTTTTTTCAGCGGTTGAAGAGTGCATAGGTAATCTTGATTTTAATATTGATGTTGATGATATGGAGCTTCACTATGCCTATCAGAATCCCCAAAAAGATTTTTGTCATTTGGGGTTTAATTTTGGAGATGAAAATCTCTACCTTGTACTTGTGGTGCAGCCAGTTGCAAAAACTGTATTTGGATATGCCATTATTGACACCTCAAAACTATAATTTTTACCTAAATGAGATTAAGAAAATTTTGAAAAAGTGTTTTACCTGTTTGGGTATATTCTTTTTTTACAAGTGAAAACTCTTCTAACAGGTTGACAGTTCCAAGGGGGATGAGATCCGGATCTTCTGTTGACCATAATTCAAGCATCTGCTCTGTAAGTTCAAAGTGACACTGTATGCCATATGATTTAGCTGAAATTTTAACAATCTGTTCATTGCAGAATCGTCCTGTTCCAATAATATCTATGGATTTTGTTACTTGAACTTTTTCTCCATGAAGCTGAAAAACGTTAAGGGGGGATTCAAGTTTATCAAACAGGGGATCATTATGAAATTTTTTGTGGATTTCAATTGTAAACGGTCTGTTGTCCGGGGCTGTAAATCCAGCTTCTTTAACATCACTTTTTACAACATTGCCTCCCATTGCTTTTACCATAATCTGAAGTCCTAGACATATGCCAAGCATAGGAATGTTAAGTTGAAAAGCCTTTTTTACAAATGCAATCTCGTTTAAGATTTTTAATGTATTGTCATTTGCACTGTCTGGACCTCCCAGAATAACAATGGCTTTATATTTTGAAGGGTCAGGAAATTGTGTTGTATCAACAGCCAAAAGTGTTTCGTATTTAATATTTTGGGATTCAAGAAGGATCCCGAGAATCCCCGGACCTTCACGGTCAACATTTTTTATAAATAGAATTTGTTTTTTCATGTATACCTAAACTTAAAGACCTCTGATTAATTTTACCAGAGTGATTCAACAGGAGTCAGCCATTCTTTTTTAAAGTTATTAAAAGTTCCTTGGGTGATGGCCTCTCTGGCTCCCTGCATCATATCTCCGTAATGGGTCAGATTGTGAATACTTAACAATCTGTGAATAAGCAGTTCACCGCTTGTAAAAAGATGCCTGAGGTATCTTCTTTCAAATGTTCTGCAGGTGTAGCAGTTACATTTTGAATCTAAAGGGTTACTGTCGTTTGAAAACTTTGCCCCTTTAATATTTAATTTACCACCTCTTACAAATGCCTGACCGTTTCGTGCATTTCTTGTTGGCATTACACAGTCAAATATATCTACACCCTGTTCAATGGCTTCAAGCAGATCTCCGGGAGTACCTACACCCATCACATAACGGGGTCTCTCTTTAGGCATAAGAGGGGCTATTTCATGAAATATTCTATACATGTCTTCTGTTGGTTCACCAACAGAGAGTCCCCCAAGGGCAATACCGTCAAACGGGATATCAGAAATCTCTGAAAGATGATCACGCCTGAGTGTTTCATCAGTACCTCCCTGAACAATTCCAAACAGAGCCTGACCGGTTTTTCGCTCACATTCAATTTGAATTTTTGCCCATTTTGAGGTTAGCTCCATTGCACGTCTTATCTCTTTAGGATGTGCATCTCCAGGAGGGCAGACGTCAAGTACCATAGCGATATCAGAGCCAAGATCCCTTTGAATCTGTATTGCCTTTTGAGGTGTTAGAAATATTTTAGCTCCGTCAATATGAGATGAAAATTTAACCCCAAGATCATCAATTTTAACCCTGTCACTTAGACTGAAAACCTGAAATCCTCCTGAATCAGTAAGGGTAGGGGCATTCCAGGCCATGAACTTTGCAAGGCCTCCTGCATTTTTTATAAGCTCTTCACCGGGACGAAGCATCAGGTGATAAGTATTGCCAAGAAGTATTGATGCACCTGAATTTCTTATATCATCAGGGCTCAATGCTTTTACAGATGCCCGAGTGCCAACAGGCATAAATGCGGGAGTAGGAATATTTCCGTTTGGTGTTGTGATCAGCCCTTTTCGTGCATTACCGTCTGTTGATTGGATATTAAATGAAAAACCCTCAGTCATTTTTTATTTGGCAATATTAGCATTGCATCTCCGTAACTGTAAAAACGATATTTATTTTCAACAGCCTCTTTGTAACTGTCAAGAATAAACTCTCTGCCTGCAAGAGCGCTCACAAGGCAGAGCAGTGTTGATTTTGGAAGGTGAAAATTTGTTAGCAAACCATCAATTACATTAAACGAGTAGGGTGGTTTTATAAATATCTCAGTTGATCCGTTTCCGGGTTTTAAATTACCGTCATTTTGCAGACAAGAGCCTTCAAGTGCTCTAACCGAGGTTGTTCCTACGGCAATAACCGGCCTGTTTTCTCTTTTGGCTTTTTCAATCATCAAAACAGTTTCATTGCTGATTTCAAAAAATTCTCTGTCCATAACGTGTTCGTCAAGTTTATCAGCAGTAATTGGTCTGAAAGTTCCAGGCCCCACATGAAGTGTGACAAAAGAGATTTCATGGCCCTGTTCTCTTATTTTTTTTAAAAGTTCCTCTGTAAGGTGAAGTCCAGCTGTTGGAGCGGCTACGGAACCTTCGGGGCTGGCATAAATTGTCTGGTAGCGATCAATATCATCCTGTGTGGCCTCCCTTTTTATATATGGAGGCAGGGGTATTTTTCCTGCGGTTGTAAAGATCTTTCTAAAATGGTCTGATGAACAGTTTATGGATAGAAGTTTTTCCCCTCGGTGTCCGGTTTCAGCAACTATTGCAACAGCATCTTCAATAAGAATTATATCACCAGTTTTTATTGATTTGTTCGCTTTGCATAAAGCGGTCCATCTGCAGGATGTTTCACTTTTTTTTTCTTCTCTGACAAGGAGTACTTCTACTGTTCCCCCTGTGGGCTTCGTGCCGTTTAACCGTGCAGGAATCACCTTACTGTTATTAGCAATTAGAAGGGTATTGGGCGGTAGAAATTTGTAGAGCTTATTTATGTTTTCGTGACTTATTGAACCATTGGCACAATCTGCAACCAGAAGTTTACCACCGTCTCTTTTTTTGGGAGGATGAAATGCAATTAGATCAGGAGGAAGATAGTAATCAAACTGTGAAGTATCCATTTTATTATTTATTATTTTCCGGTTTATTTAGTTTTTGAGGATGAGGTAGTTACAAACTTTGCATCAATTGCAGGAAGTGTTTTCTTTTTTCCTCCTGCAAAATCCACGTCTCGTGTACCTCTTACAGTACCATAAACATTTACCATACTTTGAAGTCCGGCTTCTGTCTCGCCTTTAAATGCTACATAGGCTGCGCATTTACCACCTTTGGGACATCCTTTGTCAATATACATTAAAAATGCAGTAATTCCATTTGCTGTGCTGATATTTACAATTCTGCCTTCGATTTTTATCTTTTTGCCTGTATATACAACAGTGTTTCTGGATAATTTTGGATAATCAAACTTGGGATCAATATCTTCAGACCAGCTTTTGATAAAAGGTTCAAGACTGTCAACTTTTGTAACAAGGATCTCTTTAATGGCCGGAGCTTTGTCCTTTACCTTAGCTTTAACAATGATTTTAAAAGGGCCTGCTTTGTCGAGATCAAGTGATGTTCCAAACCCTGCCGCAGTAGAGGAAACTGTTTTGCCGTTAACCGTAATGATTGCATCAGTTTCACTTTTGCCTGTTATGATAATTTCATCTGAATCTACAACAGCGCCATTTGAGGGTCTGTCAAGCTGAAGTTCTGTAATTGGAATCAGAATAGATTTTTGACCTGATTCAGAAGTGCCGTCTGTTCCTTTGAGTGTGAAATTGATAGTATATTTATAACCATCGTCTGTCTTGTTTTTACTGTTTTCTACAATTGATTTTAATGGAAGTTCAAATGTGCACACATTATTTTCCATTTTACATTCACTTTTTTCAACAAGAATAGAATACCCTTCAATTACTTCAAATTTAATTTTGATAAGAGGATTTTCACTTTCAAGAGATGAGAGGTCTGTAGAAATTTTATGTCTCAGTGTTACAGGAAATTTATAACTCTCTTTTGAACCATCTTTTTTTACAACATTAAATTCAATAAGGTTTTTACCAAGAGCCATTCTGTTTTCAGGTAAAAGAAACTGGGCAATGCCTCCTGACAGGGGGATACTCTGATCACCCATACTTATTGATGTGGCTTCTTTATCGTTAATTGTGAGAATGACAGTCAGATTGTCTCCGCTTGGGGAAGGTACAATCTGGGATTGAAAATCTGGAGTGCCTTTAAATATAAATGCAAAAAATATAACAGCAAATAACATTACAATAACTATAGCGGCAGCGCCTATAATAATAATGTTTTTTGATTTTTTTGGAACATCTGAATGATTATCATATTCGTCTTCATAAGATGTATCTTCATGTTTCGATTGTTGAACCGGCGTTTCTTTTACTGGAGCAGGGCTCGCTGCAGGAGCAGGAGCTGGAGCTTTTGCTGGTTGATTTGTGTATTGCTGTTCCTGCTTTGCATCAGCTTTTGCCGCTGCAGCCTGTTTTGCCGCTTCTACAGCTTTTTGTATTTCGTTGCTGTCCACAGCAGGCATACCCATCATTGTTTTATTTGGGTTTACACCTGCAGTAACGTTTTCTGGAGGTGCAGAAACTTTAGGTACAGCCATTTTAATCATTGGTGCCGCAGCCGTCTTTGCAGCAGCTTCCTCTTTTAATTGATCAAGATTTACAGGAGCTGCACCAATCATTGTTTTGTTTGTTGCTAAATTTTGTCCACCTGCATTGCTGGCAGGTTTAGCAACTGCCACAGGCTTGGGAGAAACCACAGGTTGGGCGACAGTAACGGGTTTTGCAACATTAACATTAGCCTGCTGAGTAGTGTTTGACTGGACAGCAGCCGGAGCTGTAACTCCGGGAATAACCGGAGCCTTTCCAAACATCATAGTTTTATTAGGTGATTTTCCCCCTAAAGGGAAATTGCATGAAGAGCATATTATTTCACCATCATTGTTTATAGTTCCACATTTTGTACATTTAACTGACAATTTAATCTCCCTTGTCAAAATATAAGAAAAACCCTGAAAATTACATGTTTTATGGTACTTATTACCAACAAAAGGTCAATAACATTTAATTTGATTCTTAAAAATAGATATTTTCGGTTTTTATTAATACTTTTCATTATAA
>JAFGVO010000285.1 GCA_016937935.1 Deltaproteobacteria bacterium
AAAACTGCTGATCAGATAATTGAAAAAGTTGGCCGAGCGAGACTGTCTCTGGATAATGCCCCAACAGGATGAATCACTACACTAGGACATGTTTTTAAAGGGGAGGGTTTTACAGAGAATAATACAAGGAACTGTGTAAATTCTATAAGTCTCGATTTTGTTCAGGAGGGACAGAATTCCGTCTCAAACAGTAATGAACAGGAAAAAGCCTATTTTGCCGGAGGATGTTTCTGGGGTGTGGAATATTTTATGGAGCAGCAAAAAGGGGTAATTAAAGCTGTAAGCGGATATATGGGAGGAGATGAACCAAACCCAACATACAGCCAGGTATCAGCACATAAAACCGGACATGCTGAAACCGTAGAAGTATTTTTTGATCCCCGCATTGTTACTTACGAAGAGCTTGCGACTCTTTTTTTTAATATTCATGATCCAACACAGTCAAACGGACAGGGGCCGGATATTGGACCTCAATACAGATCCGCGATCTTTTATAGCAATAATGATCAGAAAATAATCGCACAAACGCTCATTGATAAAATAAAAAAGCGGGGATACAAAGTAGTCACGAAGGTTTCTCCAGCTAAAAAATTCTGGCCTGCAGAGGATTATCATCAGGATTATTACGAGGGTAATCATAAAACTCCATACTGTCATTATATTACAGACCGATTTAAATAATTAAAATTAAAGGGTTAATTTATTTTTGCAGGAACCGTTATTTTTTTCTGAAGCAAAAAAAACTGTTTAAAAACAGAGGAGCGAAAGGAAAGTTCAATGGTAACAAATTTGACAAAACGCTTTAAATTGATTTTGGGGGTATCAATAATATTTGGAATGATGAGTTCATTAAGTATTGCTCAGCAATTTCAGCCTCCGGCAAATCAGCCTGCAAAAAAAGCAGCTCCGGTAAAGCAGGTTAAAAAAAATCCGGCAGCAGAAGCCGATAATACCGGTGCTGAAAACGCAAAAGAGATTGAAGGGCTAAAAAAGTCACAGGAAGCGCTTTTAAAGACAGTTGCAGACCTTCAGGAGCAGGTTTTAAACAGTGTTCCAAAACTTTCTGATGAACAGAAGGCAGAGCAGAAGAAGCTTTCAAAAGAGCTTGAAGAACTAAATAAGAAAAATGAAGATTTAGACAAAGCCATTCAAAATGGACTGGACCCAGATCTTGTGGCAGCATCAAAAACTGATATTACTAATCAGATTGTACAAAAAAATGCAGAACTTAATGCTATTAAACCTGAGGTTGCAAATAAAGCTGTTGATGATCTTAATTCTGAGGTTGCAACCCTTAAAATTGATGTTGATAAGGCTAACAAGCTTGCAGTAGCAGCTGATAAAAAAGCTGAGGATACAAACGGGCTTCTTAAAAATGATTTCAAAATTCATGGACCGGGAGACAGCTATATTAAAGTGGGCGGCCTGCTACAGACCTGGTTTATTTCAACTCAGGATGCAGATGATAAAGAGAGCTGGGATGGTGAGTTCTATCTGAGACGTATGCGTATTATGGTTTATGGCCAGATAAATAAATATGTAAATTTCTTTATTGAGACTGACAATCCTAATTTTGGCAAAAATGGTGACTGGTCAGGCAATATGTTTATCCAGGATGCATATATGGAGTTAAATCTGCATAAGGCAATCCAGCTGGATGCAGGTATGCTTTTAGCTCCTTTTTCCCATCATGGAATGCAGGCTGCAACAAGTCTTATGAGTCTTGATTATCACGGGGCTGCAATTCTTAAGTATCCTGCGGGAAGTAACAAAGTGTGGAGAGATAATGGAATAATGGCACGAGGTCTTGTTGCAAATGATCACTTTGAATACAGACTTGGTGTATTTAACGGCGTAAGAGGTGCCGGAGATACAGATCCAAGAAATCCCGACGACCTGCCAAGAGTTACAGGTCGAATTACAGCCAATATTTTTGAGGCTGAAGGTGGTCCAGGAGTTGGTGGAATGTTCTACGACAGTATGTATATTAAGAAAACTGATGCCGGAGTTGTATCAACTAAAAAAGTTTTATCAATCGGCGCATCTTTTGACTGGCAGCCGGATCTCAATGTTTATTTAAACAGCGATGGAACAACTGCGAGCAATAAAGATTATGCTGCGGTCAATACAGATGTATTCTGGACACTTCCGTTTAAAGATAAAACAATGTCTGTTGATGGTCAGGTTAATTTTTACTATTACTATTTTGGAGACAGAGGAAACGCCAGCAACAGATACAATGTAATTGGTGATACAAAATCATATACAGGATTTGGTATAATGAGTGAGCTTGGACTCAGAATAAAAGCAGTTCAGCCTTTGATAATTATAGATGGATATAATTCTACAAAAGCAATGACTGATACAGAGGGTGATTATCTGGCTGTTTATGGCGGGTTCAACTATTATATGCTTGGAAATTCTACAACCTTCAAGCTTCAGGTAGGCAGTGCAAAAGTAAATGACGGTGACTGGAAAGCTACAGCAACACTCCAGGCCCAGCTTGTTTTCTAATTTAATAAATAAATTCTAAAACAATTCCCATTATAAAACTTTCAAGTGTTATCTGTTTACAGTTTAATAAGACTGATATAACTAAGTATTAAACAGTTAATTGATGCTTCCAACAAGGAGAGCGATATGTATTTTTTTAGAGTTTTTCCAGTAGTTCTTATTTTATTGTTTTGCAACTTTTCATCTGCACAGGAAAAAAGCAGTCTTAATACTAAAAATTCAGCTGATGAGAATGCAAAATCAGATGTAAAACCTCTTTATATTATTGAAGATGGTAATCTTGCAGTTAATTAGGGAGAGTCATCTACTGTTATAGATTTGAATAATAAAGTGTCATTTTTCATAAACATGCCCCCAGGGTTTTTCATATCATGCCCCCACCTGTTTGAGGCCGAATTTATGGTTTCATAAA
>JAFGVO010000286.1 GCA_016937935.1 Deltaproteobacteria bacterium
CTTTTTTACTTGTTTTTTTAATGTATGGAGTGATGCTTTTATTTTAAATTATAAAAGAGTGCTAATTTTGTTGCTCAATAAAAAGTGAATTAGTAGAATCTGCACATTATGATTAAGCAAGAATCACCTATTATTAAAAAGTGGATTTGGGTACTCCTTGGTTTTGCAGTTTTCTTTTTTATAGCCAGCCTGCTTGGGAATGTGGCAATTCTTCTTTTACTATCTTCACTTGTTGCTTATATATTCAATCCACTTGTGACGCGGCTTGCATCAATCAGGTTTTTAGGGCGCACTTCTGCTACTGTAATATCTTTTACAGGATTAATTGTTGCTCTTTTTACGGTTCTCTTTTTTCTTCTGCCACATGTAATTAAAGAATTTAAAAGCTTTTTTGATCACCTCCCCAGCCTTGTAGAGCGTCTGGATCTTACAGTTACTCCATATATTGAAAAATACTTTGATATAAAAATTCCAAGAACCTGGAATGATGTGTTTAATCAGATATACTCACATATGAAAGCCCATGGAGATCTTATTTTTAAACCTGCAAGCGATATTACAAAAGTTGTTTTTGGTACAACCTTCCGAGCTCTTTTCTTTCTTGCAAGTCTCTTTATGTTTCCTCTTTTTGTGTTTTTTTTATTAAAAGATTTTCCTCAGATTTTAGACACAATTGATACACTTGTTCCCAAAAGATATAAAATTACAGTTCGGTCACTTGCAAAAGATATTGATTTAAGCCTTTCAGCTTTTCTACATGGTCAATTTACAGTTATGCTTATACTGGGAACTCTGTACTCTGTTGGATATTCTATCGTGGGTATACCACTGGCTCTCGGGGTGGGACTTCTAACCGGCTTGTTATGCTTTATACCGTATCTGGGAGCAGCATCAGGGTTTGTCCTTGCACTCCTTATGGCAATCTTTTCTTTTGAAGGTTGGGAGCCAATCTGGGGAGTAACCATTGTATTTAGTTCAGTTCAGGCTCTTGATGCAGTTTTGATAACTCCTAAGATTTTAGGTGGAAAACTCGGTTTGCAGCCTTTATGGATAATTCTTGCTCTTATGATTGGCGGGCAGATTTTTGGATTTCTTGGTGTGCTCTTAGCCGTCCCATCTGTGGCGGTTTTAAAAATTCTAGTTAAATTTACATTTGAAAATTATAAAAAGAGTGAATTTTATGACACTGATTTTAAAGAGTCCCAAGTGAAGTCTGAAGATAATTTATATGCTAAATCTGAAGATAGATAGAGTTTATTATTTATTTAATAAATGATTTAAAAGCCGCTGTTTTGTAGCCAGATGATTTTTTATAGTTTGTAACTTTCCAATAATTATTTTGCTGTCCATCTCAATTTTTGCGAGTTCGCTATTTATGGCGCTAAGCGCTTTTTTGTTTTTTTCTTCAAAAAGGGATGCTGTTTTTAACTGCATACCTGATGTTACCTGATAGTGGCTGTTATTTTTAGACATTCCAATAATGAAGGCTTCTTTTAAAGATAAAGCATCCATTCTATTGTGGAGCTTATTTAACTGCATTTGGGTCTCTTTTAAAAGATTGTGATAAGTTATCTGTTCAAGTTCTGTTTTTTTTATAAGTGTAAGAATTCTTTGACTCATGAAATTTTAATGACATTAAAATTCGTTGCTTGTCAATTAATTTCAAAAAAAATTATATTTTTTAAAGATTCACTGAATTATTATGTAAATAATTAAAATAGTTTCTTGACATGAACTGCTGTGTATGGTTTGTTTCATCGCTCGAATTTTACGCCAGCTAAATGGTTGGCATTTACATATTTGGAGGTTCTCCGTGAAAAGAACATATCAGCCGCATAGAAGAAAAAGACGTAATAAACATGGATTTAGAGAAAGAATGTCAACTGTTGGTGGACGTAGAGTCTTAGCTGCCAGACGCCGTAAAGGCCGTCGCAGTTTAGCAGTTTCTACATTTAAGAAATAACTGGTTGGACCCGATGGTCCAGGTTAAAAAAGAACGATTTCCTTCAGAGAACCGTCTCCGTAAAAGGTGGCAATTTCTAGAAATTCAAAACAGTGGTCAAAAAACTGTTTCACGTTTTTTTATTGGTCTGGCTATCACCCAGGATTCGGATAAGACTATACGCATTGGTATCGCTGCTTCAAAGCGCTATGCCAATGCTGTTGGTCGTAATCGAATAAAGCGATTAATTCGTGAGGCATTTAGACGAGAAATCATCAAACTGCCTGAAGGGTGCAATTTAGTGATTGTTCCAAAGAAATTTGCAAAAAACCAGAAGAGCAGTCTTATTTTTGAGGATCTTTCCTCTCTTGGTAATCAGATTTCGTCACTTATGGGAGCTAACTGATGATCGGCAAATTCTTTATTTTGCTGATTCGTTTTTATCAGATGGCTATATCTCCCTGGCTAGGGCCATCATGCCGTTATACTCCAACATGTTCCGCATATGCAGTTACCTGTATTCAGGAATTTGGGCCATTAAAGGGATCTTATCTTGGTGCAAAGCGAATATTGAGATGTAATCCTTTTGGGGGATATGGCTATGATCCTCCTCCTGTAAAATCTCATAAAGTAAAGGACTTTTAAATTATGGATTGGAAAATTCTTACTGGTGTACTTCTGTTTTTGTTAGCGTTTACAGTTTATAGATGCACTGATGATAAAAAAGCTGATTTTGACGAACAGCAGACCGCCAGTAAAGAAAATAGAGTTAAAGCAAATTCAGATAAAAAGATTATTGAAGATAAGAACGGCAGGATTCAAAAAGAGAATGCTGCCAGAAAATTAAGAGGGGAATTACCTTCTGAAAATATAGTTACTCTTGAAAATAAATTTTTTAAAGCTGAGTTTACCTCAAGAGGTGCTGCTGTAAAATCATTTAATCTTAAAAACAAACAGTATCTTGGTCCTGATAGAGACTGGAATACCGGACTTCTTAAAGATGATGATAAACTGGTGCCTATAAATCTTGTAACTACAAATCCTTCAGGTAATTTTTGGACAGTTTTTCCTTTGAGACTCCATTTTTATGAAGGTCTTGAAGGTCTTTTACCTGATGGAGATTTTACTATTGAAAAGAGTACCACAGCAGAGGTTGTTTTTAAATATACTCAAGATGATCAGCCTGTAGTAATTTATAAAAAATTTGAACTTGCAGATGAAAAAGAGCCTTATCAGATGTGGCTTACAACAAGGATTGTAAATACAGGAGATGATACTGTATCTTTTAGACCAGGAATTATTCAGACGGGATTTCAGCCTCCTGAAGAGGCAAAAAGTGGAATGTTTTCTCCTCAGCCAAATCTGCAACAAGGTTTATGTGACAGTTCTGAGGATATGTTTATTGAGTCGTGGGATAAAATTGAAGAGCCGTTTATCGGAACTGGAGTTAAATTTGCCGGAGTCGGAAATAATTACTTTATTTCAGCGATGCTGCCTGGAGACAATGCACCTGTTACATGCAGAGTAACTGCTGAGCCAAGTCATATAATTCGTACTGATCTGCAATGGGGACAAATTGACCTTAAACCAGGTGAAGATGTTGTTTTAAAAGTAAAAAATTATATGGGGCCTAAACAGTATCAGGTTCTTGCTTCTGTTGGAAACAATCTGGAAAAGGCAGCTGACTTTGGAATATTTGCTCCAATATCAAAACTTATTTTAAAACTGCTCTTTTTATTACAGAAATATGTTGTTAACTGGGGAGTAGCAATAATTATTTTGACTGTTCTTATTAAGTTATCCCTGGTTCCTCTTACTAATAAGAGTTTTAAATCTTCTAATGCCATGAAGGCTCTCAAGCCTGAGATGGATAAATTAAATGAACAGTATAAAGATGATCCTCAGGCAAAGCAGAAAGCTATAATGGCTTTGTACAAGCAAAAAGGTGTTAACCCTGTTGGAGGCTGTTTGCCAATGCTTTTACAGATGCCCATATGGTTTGCTCTTTTTAGAACTCTTAGAAGCAGTCCTGAACTTTACAGGGCACCATTTTATGGATGGATTACAGATTTGTCCAATGCTGATCCCTATTTTGTAACTCCAGTTGTGATGGGACTTTTAATGTTTGTTCAGCAGACTATGACCCCTATGGGAACTGATAATGCCCAGATGAAAATGATGATGTATTTTATGCCCATAATGTTTACCGTAATGATGATCTTTCTGCCATCAGGTCTGACTTTGTACATTATGGTAAATACGATTTTATCAATTTTACATCAGTGGATTTTGAAAAAAAGAAGCGAAGCTGCAACTGCAGCATAAATATACTAATTGTTTGAAGGAGTGATATTGTGACTGAAAACAGAAATAATGATATTGAAATTGATATTTGGCTGGAGGAGTTTCTTACTGGTCTATTGGATAAAACCGGCCTTGATATCTGGGTTTCCGAAATGGATATAAATGAAAATACCAACACATATACTGTTCAGCTGGACGGTGATGACAAGGCCAGGGCAATAGGCAGAGATGGCCAGATGATAAATGCAATTCAGCATATTTGTATCTCTGCAGCTGCTAATATGGGCATTCATAATGTTAAGATTCTTCTGGATGTTGACGGGTATAGAAACAGAAGAGATAATAAAATTGAACAGGATGCTCAGGCAATGATTGATGACGTTCTGCAAAATGGAACACCCCTTGATATGGAACCTATGAATGCGAGAGATAGAAGACTTGTTCACATGATGGTTTCAAAAGTTAATGGCTTAAACAGCGAAAGTTTTGGGCAGGGGCGTGATCGCTTTGTACGTCTTATTCCTGTAAAGTAAATATGTCAGGGCTTGAAAATTCTCCACTTTTTGGTGCAGCAATTTTAAAACTTTCTTTTATTATAAAGAATCTCCATAATACTCCGGGTTATAAATTTATCTATAACGGAACACTTAGAAAGCTTGAAGTAACCGATTTACAGGTTGATGAATTTATTGAAGAAAACAGAGAAATTCTGCTAAAACACATTGAGGAAAATAGAGGCTCGGCAAAGTATTATGAATAGCGATTCTGTTTCAAATTTTTCTCATTTACAATCAGATACAATAAGTGCTGTTGCAACTGCCAGAGGTCAGGCTGCGCTGGGAATTATAAGAATTAGCGGTTCTGACTCAGCATCAGTGTTAAAAAAAGTTATAAAAGGTGTAAAACATCTTAACACCAATGGACTTATGAACTTTGGAA
>JAFGVO010000287.1 GCA_016937935.1 Deltaproteobacteria bacterium
AACATTAAGTTTAAAAGATGCAAAATTATTGTAGTATTCTATGTTTTTTTCAAATCCCTCATCAAATTTAACTTCCGGTCTGGATCCAAAAAAATTTCCAGCTGCAGATAATGACTCTGAATTTATTTTAACAGAAAGTGGTATGGGGCCATCATCAATATTTAGCATTGAATACAAATGAAATCCTGTTGGTATTTTTAGTGAAATATTTACTTCAGCATACTCATTGACAAATATTGATTGGGGATCAATTGAGGTTTTTGCTGTAATATGGGGGTCTTCAGCAAAAGAGGTACTCCCTATTAAAAAAAATACAAAAGTTGTAAAAAAAATATAATATAAACGTCGGTATCTGAACATATTAAAAATATCCTTTTAAAGAAAACATCTTAAGTTAATAATAACAACTAAATTAAAAATATATTTCTAAAAGTTGTAAACTGAGAAAAAATCAGATTTTGACAGGATATGTGAATGTAAAGGTCGGTTTTGTAAACTGAGGAAATCTTCCTGTTCCTCTTGCAATATTAGATACACAGCGTCCAAGTGAGTCGGCAGCATGTTCACCGGTAGGAACTGCATCTCTAACTTTTCCATTACTGCCAACTATGATTCTGACGCTGACTGTACCAGATCCTGAAGCACTGCAGACTGAGCGTGCTTTGGCTGATACCTGGTTCATTGCTTTAGTCACTTCTGCACGGGATGGTTGTTCTGGCAATCCACCGGTTTTAACTGTTCCGCTTCCACTTAACATGCTGTCTAAAACAGAGGTCTTGACATCTGATTTTTTTTCAGTTGCCGGTACCGTTGTTTTACTTTCAGTTTTGGCTGTTGTATTAGGAGTTGTTGTGGTGCTTGATGCAGTAGCCGGGGTGTTTTTGGAAGTTGCAGTTTTGCGTTTAACGATTTTTTTACCGCCCGCAGCACCTTTTGCGCCTGCAGTTTCGTTTTCATCAAATTCCATTGATTCTTCATCGTTTGCAGCTTCTTCAGCATTACCATTTTCAGAACCTTCAGATGCTGCAATTTCAGCTTTTTTTGCATCTATCTGTTTTTGCAGCTCCTGTTTTGCTTCATCGCTTTGTGCAATTTCAGCTTTTCTGCTCATCTCAGCCAGCTCATCCTCAAGTTTTTTCATTGCCATAGATTGTTCTTCAGCAGCGTTATTGTTTGATGAGATCATGAAAAAAGCAGCTGCTCCAACACCAATTATTAAAACTGCAGCAATTGCAATGATTACTGGCAGAGAAGATTTTTTATTTTGTGGTGCAATGTCAGCCATTGGTTGCATATTGGCTGGAGCCATTGGATTTGTGCCTGTCTGGAAATTCTGCTGCCCGTATAAATCAGCCTGAGGGGCAGGCTGGTGAGGTTTATTATCAAGCATTCCATCTCCAACCAGGGCGGAGAGATTAATTAAACCTGAACCGGCTTCATTGCGTTTCTGATCATCGTCAAGATCGTCATAATCATCAGTCGGAGTACCTCCCTTATGGCCAAGTAGTTCTTCAAGAGACATGTTTTCTGCATTTTTATTTTCGTTGTCCTGGCTGCTCACTGAAATACCCTCCGTTAATTTAATTTTCTATCTTGCTGTTTAGCAATACGTTTTAGTATTTATAAAGATCTTACTTTAATAAATTTTATTGCCTGTTAAGGACGACAATAAAAGTTGCGGTACTTTAGCAGGCTTTAATCTTTTGAATCAAGTTAAAACCGCTTTAATAATTAAGAATTTAAAGGCTTTTATAAGATATATTTGATATTTTTCTGCAATGTGTTTGTTATGTGTTAAAATTATATATATTTTTGTTTTTGCCAAATAATCAGGAGTTTTTGACATGGGTTATCATGAAGGTGATTTAAATTTTTTAAAATTTGATAATTCAAGTAAAGTTGTTTTAATTATTGATGATGATCCTTCTATCAGAACATCAATTGCTGCATATCTTGAAGATAACAGTTTTGCCATTTTAACTGCATCAACAGGAACTGAAGGTATTAATCTGGCCAGGACGAAGAGGCCTGATATCATTTTGCTTGATATGCGACTTCCCGATTATAATGGTCTTCAGGTTTTAGAAAAATTTTCTGAAAGTGAAATAAGTGTTCCTGTTATTGTTATTACTGGTCAGGTCTCTATGGATGATGCAGTTTTAGCTTTAAAAACAGGAGCATGGGATTATCTTGTAAAGCCACTTAATTTTAACAGGTTACAGCACTCAATGAC
Organism: Deltaproteobacteria bacterium; assembly: GCA_016937935.1. GTDB lineage: Bacteria > Myxococcota_A > Polyangia > JAAYKL01 > JAAYKL01 > JAFGVO01. The sequence goes on from JAFGVO010000287.1 coordinate 2,234, forward strand.
TGTCTGTTTTGAAAAAAATGAGCTTTTAAGAAGAGAGTCGGAGCATCTTAAAAAACTTGAAAAAACAAATCAAAAATTAATTTTAGCTGTAAACGAATCAAAAAAGATCCAGGAGGAATTGAAAAAAGCAAATAAGATTAAAAGTGAATTTCTTGCAAAAATAAGTAACGAATTAAAGATTCCTACTCTTGGTGTTGAGTCAATAATTGATATTTTACTGGATACTGAGCTAAGTGAGCAACAGATGAATTACGCAAGAATAATTCAGTCAAATATCACCTCTTTAGGAAGTTCAATTGATAAACTTGTTGATTTTTCAAAACTTGAAACAAACAGATTAAGTCTAAAGGCTGTTCATTTCGATCTGAGTTCAATGATAAATGATGTCATTTTCAGGTTTAAAAAATTTATAGATACTGATTATGTAAAATTTTCAAAAAACCTGGAGACTTCTGTACCTAAATTTTTAATAGGTGACCCATGGCACCTTGGACAGCTTTTGTCCATTTTACTTGAAAATGCATTTAAATTTACCCCCCAGGGAAGTGTCTCTTTGAATGTTTCAACTACACTTCAAAATGAACACTCTGTTACTCTCAAGTTTGATATAACTGATACTGGCATTGGTATTTCACAAGATGTTTTAAAAGGATTATTTGAAGAGTTTCATAAATCTGATGATGGTTTTGTTCAATATAGCGGACTTGGACTTGGACTTGCTCTTTCAAAAAAATTAGCCGCATTTATGGGTGGACAGATTGGAATTGGAAGTACTGTGGGCAAAGGAACATCTTTCTGGTTTACTGTAACAATTGTAAAACAGCCAGAAAACAGTCATCGAGATGATACGGGCATTGGCAAAGATATTCTTCCTGCCAACTTTTTTGCATCAAGGAGATTGAAAATACTTTTAAGTGATAATAATGATAATGCTCAAATGATAGCAGGTGCTTTTTTTAACCGTTTAGGATGTTCATATAAAGTTGCTGATAATGATACATTAACCCTTGAAATGCTAGAGTCTGAACAGTTTGATCTTATGATTTTAAATCTTCATATGATGGGTATGAGCGGTTTTGAAATTGCCGGAATTGTCAGAAGCCCCATGTCTGCAGTATTAAACCATAACATTCCCATAATCGGCACCGGCGACAGGGAGGATTATAATATTCAGGAGCGTTGTGTCAAAGCCGGAATTAATGCATATATACCAAGGCCATATACCTTTACCCAGCTTGCAGTGGCAATTGAAAATGTGGTATCCCATAAAGAAGAGACAATTTATATCTGATTATTACTGTAAAGGATAAATATGACTTCTAAAAATCTTGTCTGGATGGATCTTGAAATGACAGGTTTAAATCCAATTAATGATAAAATAATTGAAATTGCTGTTGTTGTAACGGACAGTGAACTTAATATTGTAGCCAATGGACCTGAAATTGTAATATTTCAGCCGGAATCTGTTTTGGAAACCATGGATGACTGGAACACCCGCCACCATACAGCTTCAGGTTTGATTGATAAAATCAGAGCGTCTCATATTATGGTCAGTGAGGCTGAAGAGCAGATTTTGAATTTTTTAAAAAAACAGGTGGAAAAACGAGTTGCTCCACTATGCGGAAACTCAATCTGTCAGGACAGGCGTTTTATCGCAAATCATATGCCTCTTATTGATAATTACCTTCATTACCGAAATATTGATGTGAGTTCGATTAAAGAACTTGCAGGGAGATGGTATCCAGGATTTGATTCCTTTTCTAAAAAAAAGGCTCATACTGCCCTTAGTGACATTATGGAATCTATTGAAGAATTAAAATATTTTAGAAAAAATGTTTTTAAATGACAATTAGATTCATCTGCAATTACTTTAGATTTAACCAGTAACTCTGTTTCTGCCCTGTTGTTTTGAGTTGTACATATTTATGTCGGCACGTTCGATTAGTGATTCTACAGTGTCGTCTACATGGGCTGTTGATGCTCCTATTGATATTGTAATTGATATGGGAAAATTACTTCTTATAGATGATGTTTCAACCATATATCTTAATCGCTCTGCAATATGAAGGAGTTCATTGCGGTCGATATTTGAAATTATTGCTAAAAATTCTTCTCCGCCGTATCTTCCTACTGTATCAAGGGATCTTTTTCCCTCGTTTAAAGTTGCAGCAACAATTTTAAGAACCTTGTCACCAGTCTGGTGGCCATAGTTGTCATTTATCTGTTTAAAATTATCTATATCTAGAAACAGAAGTCCGAAGTGCCAGTCATAACGGCGTAGTTCATTTAACTGGAGATCTATGCGGGATAATAGAAAACGGCGATTTGGCAAAGATGTCAGTTCGTCAATATATGCAAGTTTTTCAAGTGTTTCAATTCTGCTTTGAGTATAGCTTTTAGACTCGATTTTTGAAAAAATTTCAATTGCACCGCAGGTAATTCCTTCGGCATTTTTCCAGGGCAGAACTTTAACAGTAACAGGTACTCTATAGCCCAGTTTATGATGAAGAAAAGTCTCTTTTATTACCGATACACAGTCCCTGTCATATACCGGGTTAATAGGACAACTAGTTTTACACATAGACTTTCCATTGGAAGATACATGTCCAATTCCGTTAACTCCGCATACTTTATTGATAATATCTTTTTTAGGAAATCCTGTAATATCCTCGGCAGCACTGTTCCAGAAAACAATTTTTTTATTGTTATTGACAATATATGCACCTTCAACGAGCTGTTCCAGCAGTAGTTCCAAATAAGATTGTTCTTTATCAATGCACATTGTTTATACCTTAAATTTATATTTTCTGCTGATTTTGCAAAGTGCAAAAATTAGGCAACGAGTTTTAAGTATAATGTATTTTTTTATAAATGCTAGAATTGATTTTGACTTAGTCTTTAGCAGGCCGAAATTGCTGGATAATTATCTTATCTAAAAAAACTTATAAAGAGAGTTATGCAGTTTTATGATCTCTTTTTTTCCGGTTTTTCTTTTGCTGCTCAGATCTTTTATCCTCTTTTTTGGGTACAATTATACTCATGTGAGGAGAAAGTGAAAGAGCACCTGTAGGGCATGTTTCTACACAATCCATACATCTTGAGCATGAGTAGTGAGAAGATGAGTTTAATAGTCCACCTTTGTGAAGACTGTGTGATTCGTTATGGGTGGTTATGTAGCATACATTGTCGCACTTTCCGCAGGATGTACATGAATCTTCTTTCAATTTTATTTTCAGAAAACTGACTTTGTTTAAAAATCCACTAATCCAGGCTATAGGGCATCCCAGT
>JAFGVO010000288.1 GCA_016937935.1 Deltaproteobacteria bacterium
ATGGCTACAAAATCACATGCAAATCGAAACCAAATACTCGTTTTTTTTGCATTTTCAGGGAAATCGCTCCGGGAACTTCAGTTTAAACTGATCATCAATTGCTGATGATGACACAACATGTCCGGTATTACCCTCAATTATGAGTTTAATAACAACTCTTCCTGATTGGCTTACACCACATCTTTTTGTTAACTGGGCTATGGAATTCAAAGCTCCGTCAATATCATCTTTTGACGGAATCCTTGGCAGCAGTTCATCCATAAGTTCTTTAGATGGAACGTCATTTCTGCCAATAAGAGAGTTTAGATTATCCATTGCACTTTTTGCTTCCGGGGATAACTCTTCAACTGGCTCAACTTTTTTCTCGCTTATAATAATATTATCGGGATTAATCGCGGTTTCTTCACCGCTTTTTGATTCATCAACTTTAATATCGTCTTCTTTTTTTGAGCTGCTATCTTTTTTTACTGCTTTTTCAACTAAAGAACCTGAATTTTCCAGATCATTTTCAGTAAATTCCATATCTATAACAGGAGTTATTATGCTTTTATCTGCTATTTCACTGCTTTCGTCTTTATCCGTTTTAATTGTAATTACAGTGGGTTCACTACTGTTTGCCGCAGCCATAAGTTTTAAAGTTGAGTTGTCATCGTTATAATAACTGTAGACATTGAGACCAATCCAGGTAATTAGAGCTGCCGCTATTGCAAATACCCCATTTATAAAATAATTTTTAACTTTAGAATTCTTCTGCTTTTCAGGTGGAGGTGCAAATGTGGTTAAAACTGTCTGCATCTCTGTTTCTGACAGTTCAAGTGTATCTCTGTAATTGTGCTCTTCAGCAAACTTCGGCTGATCTATTGATGGAGGAGGTGGTGGAACAGTGCCAGTTCTCTTTTCAATTTTTTCCATTTTCCATGTTCCTGAATCTCTTCTCATTTTAAATTCTCCCTTATAAATTATTTCACTTTAAGTAATTGATTTTCAATATTTTTAAAAAAATACGAAAATACTGTATATTCCAGTTTTAATTAAAGCACTGTTTTTAATAAGTCAATTTTTTTTGCTTAAAGTAACATGAACTTCACAATTCTTATTTAAAAATGACACTTGAAAAGCTTGAGATTACTCTATGTATTGTAAGTAAATTATTGAATTAAATTTCAAATAGAAAGAAATATCAGGAGAAAAAATGGCAAATCAGATAGTGAAAGTAAAAAATATTAATGATGACAACTTTGATGAACATGTAAAAAAGAGCACAGTTCCGGTATTGGTTGATTTCTGGGCACCATGGTGCGCTCCCTGCAGAATGGTCGGACCTGTGTTGGAGCAGATTGCAAATGAGTATGGGGGAAAGGTAAAAGTTGTTAAAATCAATGTTGATGAGGAACAGAGGGTTGCAGGTTCTCTTGGAATAAGGTCAATACCTACAATAGCATTATATCATGATGGAAAACTTCGTGATAAAATGGTTGGTGCCCGTCCTAAAGAGGATTTTAAAAGAGCTATAGATAAATTTATTTTAAACTGATCAGATAAAGCTGTAGAGAAGTTCAATTTCCTCTTTCCAGATAGTTTCATCAATTGTTTCCAGCACAAGAGGAATATTGTCAAAACGATCATCTTTCATAAGTCTTTTAAAAAAATCTAATCCAATCTCTCCTTTTCCAATAGAGTGATGTCTGTCTTTTAGGCTTCCAAGAGGTTGTTTCGAGTCATTAATGTGCATCCCTTTTAAATATTTAAAACCTACAAGTTTTTCAAACAGGTTAAAGGTGTCAATATATCCCTCTGAAGTTTTTATATCATAGCCTGCTGCAAAGGTATGGCATGTATCAAGGCATACTCCCACACGTTTTTTATCTTCAACAAGACTGATGATGTGCGCGAGATGTTCAAATTTATATCCCAGGTTAGTTCCCTGTCCTGTGGTGTTTTCAATTACTGCTGTAACACCGGAAGTTTTGTGGAGTGCAATATTTATAGATTCCCCAACCAGATCAAGGCTTTTTTCTTCGCTTATAGCTTTTAAGTGACTTCCCGGGTGAAAGTTAAGTTTTGATAAACCTAACTGAGAACATCTCTCCATTTCATCTATGAATGCATCTCTCGATTTTTCAAGTTTTTCAGGATCAGGGTTTCCAAGGTTTATGAGGTAACTATCATGGGGAAGGACCATCTTTTCCGAAATTCCCGACTTTTTAAGATTCTTTTTAAACCTGGTGATATTATCTTCAGTAAAAGGCTTTGATGTCCACTGCCTCTGATTTTTTGTAAACAGCGCAAATGATTTAGCATTTATTTTCATTGCATTCAAAGGTGCGTTTTCCACACCGCCCCCTGCACTGACGTGTGCCCCGATATATTTCATAATAAACCTCAATATTGTTTGAAAAAGAGTCACCTTTAATGTTGATATAATTTTCATCAATTTGTATTTCTGTCAATAATCGGCAGGATAGTAGAGCAGTGTATGGTATAAAATAAGTTGCTTCTATTATTGTCAATGGTCTATAATATTTTAGATTTATTGATAAATTGTAAATTACAAGAGTGTATTTTATTTCTTGAACATAATTTTGATACATATTATTTGGGCAGATAATTTTGGATAATAAAAGAAACAGTATAGGGGAAAAAATAAGTGGTATTTTTAAGAAAGCTTCAAATTCAATAAATCCTCTTTTTGGCCGGAACACTCTTGCTGATTTTGGAAATTTATCTGATGAAAAAGTTCAAGGAAATATACTGATAAGCTCCTTTTTAATGAGAACCGGTCAGTCTGCAATTTTGTTATACAAAACGTTATCAATGATGTTTACCGCCAAAACTGATAAAGGCGATAACGTCAAAATGGCGTACAGATTTACAAATGGCTCTCTTGTTTTTGTAGTAACTGCAATGGCATTTGTGGGAATGATTATGGTTTATCAGTCCACCGAACAGTTAAGTCGCTCGGTCGGGGATACATCACTTGTGGGGGCCTCTTTTTTGAAACTCCTTGTAAGGGTATTGGGCCCAACTGTTATTGGTCTTATGATTGCGTGCAGAGTTGGAGCAGGAATAGCTGCCGAAATTGCGGCAATGGCGGTTACAGAACAGTTGGATGCTCAAAGAATGTGTGCAGCAGATCCTGTAGAAGTCTTAATGGTTCCAAGGCTTAGAGGTGCTGTAATTGCAGCATTTTCTTTGACTGTAATAGGCAGTGGAGCTGCAGTTTTTTCGGGAATGCTAACAGGTCTGGTATGGTTTAATATGCCTCCTTCAACCTATTTTAATTTTTCATTAGTTACAATAACAGATTTGATACAGGGACTGGTTAAAGCTTTCGCATATGGCGTTGCGGTTCCTATTGTTTCGGGGGCATGGGGATTATCAGCATTTGGAGGCGCCAGAGGAGTTGGTGAAGCGACAACAGGGGCCGTTGTGGGATCCTCATTTGTCATTGTAGTTCTTGACTCTCTTATATCCTTGATGGCATATCTTCTGGAAAGATTATGATAGAGTTTAAGAATGTAAATATCACACTGTCGGGGAGAAAAATTTTAAATGATATTTCTCTGAAAATAAATAAAGGTGAGGTTTTTTGTATTGTTGGACGTTCGGGCGTTGGTAAAAGTGTGATGATTAAACAGCTTGTGGGACTTTTATGGCCACAAACAGGATCTATTAAATTTATGGGTCGTGAAGTAACTGCGATGACAGACAGTGAGCTGATGCAGTTGAGAAAAGAGTGCGGGATGGTTTTTCAGAACGCTACTCTTTTTGATTCAATGACATGCATTGAAAATGTGGCTCTTCCGTTGGTAAAACATCACAAGATGACATTTAAAGAAGCTGAAGAAAAAGCTCATATGTATATGAGTATGGTTGGGGTAGGTCATCTTGCAAATCGGGAACCTTCAGTTCTTGGGCCCGGACTTAAAAAATTAGTCTCTATTGCAAGAACTCTTACAATGGAGCCCAAGGCAATACTTTTTGATGAGCCTACTACAGGACTTGATCCGCTGGCTGCCAGAAAATTTGATGAACTTGTTAAAGGTTCTCTTTTTAAAACAGGTGTTACCCAGGTTGTAGTCTCCCACGATGTTCGTTCAATTTTTGACATAGCCAATAGAGTTGCTATGCTTCATAATGGCAGTCTTCATTTTTCAGGAACACCTCAAGAACTGGAAACTAGTGGAGATAATGTGGTAAACAGTTTTATAAAAGGTGAGCCAATTGATTAAGGGTAAAACAGGAGAATAAATGGGCACTGCAAATAGAGATGAGAAAAATCTGGAAATTAAAGTTGGGGGAATGATTCTGGCTGCTCTTGCTGTGCTGGTAATTTTTATTTTAATAGTCAGTGATATTTCATTTCAATCCGAAAAAGAGATGACTATCTATTTTCAGAACCCTGGAGGTCTTGCACCCGGTGTATCTGTAAAAGTGGCAGGCCGTAAGGTTGGCAAGGTTACGGAGATGACCTATGTTGGTCAGGATGGACCCCTTAATCCGGTGACCGGAAGACAGTCTCTGGTAAAAGTAAAATTTGAAATCTACAATGATGCCTATCTCTCTCTAAGAGAGGATGTCCATTTTTATATTACATCCAAAGGGGTTTTAGGAGATCCATTTTTAGAGGTGGATCCTGGAAGTTCATCAAAACCCATAGGGTCAAAAGCTGTGCTTTTCGGGACAGATCCTCCACGGCTTGATCTCTTTTTGGCTGATGCTGCAGAACTGGTCAAGTCTCTAAACAGACTGCTTGTTACAAATGCGGATAATCTGGACAATCTGATCAAGGGAAGCTCTAATATTGTTGCAGCTGTTGATGCTTTAGTGTCAGATGATGGCAATAAAGATGGAAACAGTGCAAGGTTTGCAAGAATAATGGATAATATTGAACAGCTGACTGTTGATTCACAGGTTCTTTTAAAAAATGTAAATGATAAGTATGTGGATAATCCTGATATTGAAAAAAGTATTAAAAATATGCGTTCAATTTCAACTAAGTTAGACAGGGATATTGGGCCGCTTTTAGCTGAAATAAATTCTACCATGAAAATGCTTAACAGGGTTGGTGATTCAATTGGCCCAAAGGAGAAGGAGGCAATTCAAAACTCTCTCGCTTCATTATCTGTAATTGCTAAAAAAGCAGATAACACTGTAGGCAAAATTGATAAGATTGTTGACAGGGTCTATAAAGGGGAAGGTACTGCCGGGCAGTTGCTTGCTGATGAAGAAATCTATGATGATTTAAAACAACTTATTAGAGATTTGAAACAACACCCCTGGAAACTTATCTGGGAAGATTAGTTCTTTTTAAAATTAAAATTTAGCCAAATTAGTGTCCATCCCACAATGCATGTTTTGTAAACATATAGCGCATAGTCATGTGAAACAGCCGTTAGGTTTCACATGGCCCGTTTCAAAGCGAATTGCTGATAAAAACCGTGGTCAGGGCGGTAGTTTACCTTCCGCTGTAAAACTTGTTAATACGGCCTTTTTTGGGTCGGGGAAAAACCCTGATCCAAACATTTTTATTTTCATTATTTAAAAATTCAACTTGTTGGATGGGAACTAATTAATACTGAGTTGGATTTATTCTGCAGCAGGAGCAGCTTCTTCTTTTTTCTTTGGAGCTGTAAGTTTGATTTTTTTCTCTTTTAAGAGAATTTCCACTTTGGCTTCACCGTTCAGGTATTTTCCCTTTGCGTTTTTAACTGCAAATCTTCCGGAACGTTTCTCGATAATTTTGTAATCTTTTTTTTCTTTTTTTGTAGTTTTCTTAACCATGTTCTACTCCTTATAAGTTTCAAACTTTATTGTTTGATGAATTGAGAATCATTTACGCAAAAATGGTTTTACGGTCAAGCAGATTATCATTTACTTTTTCAAGTGTCAGAACTTTTGGGTGAGCCCAAGTGCTTTTTCCATTTCTGCAATTATTTGCATTGCAGAATCGGGTCTGTTTTCAGGTTTTTTTGCCAGCATGCTTTGTAACAGGCGTTCTGCTTCATCGTTAAATGGCAGACCCGGATCAAACGATCTTATTGGAGGGGCAGGCTGCTTAATTCTTTTAATTAAAGCCTGCGCTACATTGTCATCGTCAAATGGAACCTCAGCAACAAGCAACCTATAAAGCATAATTCCAAAACTGAAAATATCAGTTCGATGATCAACCGGTTTTGCCTGTCCCTGTTCGGGAGATATATATTTTATAGTCCCTACAACAATTCCGTCAGCGGTAAGTCTTGGGCCTCCGATTGATTCAGGCCCTATTGCAAATCCAAAGTCAGATAATTTGGGTACAACTCTGCCATCAGGAGTTTTGTGTAAAAGAACGTTTCCAGGTTTTAAATCTCTGTGAATAAGATTCATTGAGTGAAGTGCTCCAAGACCGGCAGCTATCCCTCTTGCATATTCCATCACCTCTTTTACCGGAAGAGTACCGCCTCTTTCCTCAAGCTCTTCATCCAAGGGGCGTCCTGATACCACCTCCATAGCCATAAATGCCGTACCCCGGTCATCATTTCCGAAATCAAAAACGGAGACAATGTTCGGGTGTTGAACCGCACTGGCAATTTTAGCTTCCCGTACAAATCTGGCCGCTTTCTCAGGATCAGTTTTTAGCTCTTCGTTAAGCACTTTTACCGCACAGGGTCTGTTCATTAAAAGGTGGTCAGCTCTATAGATTGTGGCCTGTCCCCCTCTTCCGATCTCTTCAATTATTCTCAGTCTGCCCCCGACAATTCTTCCAACAAGGTCTTTGGCGTTATGACGGGCTTCTTTTAAAAGATTTGGAAATCTGTTCCGGACAGCATCCACAGAGCCTTTGACAGCAGATTTAAAGTTTTTTAATGGTAAGTTTTTGTCCAGTGTTATGCAATTTGCAAGGGATGGTGGTAAAACGGGATAAGTTTCTGTAAAACGTTTTACATCTGTAAAGAGTACAAACTGAAGATAATCTCTATCCTTTGTCAGTTTCTCCACCATTTTTGATATTTGCTCTATGTCATAGCGATAAGCATCAATAAAAACAATTTTTACATGTTCATGATTGATAATTTCTTCAACTTCTTTGATGTGTTTTGTTTCAAGAACATTTGCAACAGATGGGGTTTCTCGGAGCACCCTTGAAAGGAGCGCCTGCATTAATGAATCACCGTCAAGTATAAGAATATTCAGCAGAAGAGAACGTTTAAGCGCGTCAGATAATAAATCGTGCTGCTGAAGAAAACCGATACCTCCGGCGGTAAGCCCCATAAAAAGAGCATCCCTGTTAAATTCATTTTCTGTGGGGTCAAAAATGTGGGCAATATGTCTGACCCACTCAGTGATCATTTCAGCATCTTTGCCTGGAACCGGGATTTTTGCCTGTGTCAGTTCCCCAATTATCATATCCCTTGTAAATGCCCTTGCAATAAGCCTCAAAGCATTTTTAGGAACTGCAAAATCACCCATTGCTATCTCCCTCTAAACTTTAGCCGCGTTTGTGCTTAAGCCATTTAAAATTTCGATTTTAAGTGTTTAAATAACTTTCATTACTTTAAGTCAGCATAATAATAATAACAAGAATAATAAAAAATTAAGTAACTGAAACAGTTTTAATAAAGAAATTAAATCAAACTCATCCCAAATGTAAAAAGCAGTAATAATAAATCCTCCCTCAACGACCGGACGTTCACCGGGTGAGGACACAGGCGGGGGCAGATGAACAGTCCATAATATTGTCTGTTTTTAACTTTTTTTCA
>JAFGVO010000289.1 GCA_016937935.1 Deltaproteobacteria bacterium
CTATCCAGATGAAAACCTGTATCACAACTGTCACAATACTGACCGGTGTAGCCCGCATCGCATGTGCAGACAACGATTCCGGTAGCTGCATCACAAGTTCCATTGCCTGAACAACTGTTGGCAAGACAAGTTTCATTTAAAACACAGTTGCCATTATCCAGATGATAATTTGTGTCACAGCTGTCACATACATCACCTGTCCAGCCAGTATTACAAGTACAAATAATTACACCTGTATCATCGGCACAATTGCCATTACCAGAGCAATCACTGCTTCCTGGCCCAGACTCGACACATGATTCTGCAGTATCACTTGCAGTGTCTGTTGTATCACTACCGGTATCACTATCACTGCCGGTATCACTATCACTGCCGGTGTCTGTTGTATCACTACCGGTATCACTATCGCTTCCGGTGTCTGTTCCAATATCATTTGAATCTGAATCCGTATCACTGCCAGTATCTTTATCAACACTTGGTGATGTAGAACTGCAACCACCAGCAGTCAGCAACATTGAAAACAGTACAAATAATAAATATAAACGCTTACTCATTTCATCCTCCTTAATAAGGATTCACAAAAGACCAATAATGAGTCGTTTGTGACACCGCTTCGACAATACGTCGAAAATAATTTAAGAATCTAAACATTAAAAAGTATCTTTATTCCAGGCTTCTTTAAAAGCTAACCCTATATTAGAGATACTAAAATTCAAAAATAACGAATCTTGATGGCTTTATACCCTATTTTAATATTTAGATCACCAAATAGTATATCGGTTTTAAAAAAAAATTTTTAAGTAAAAATTTACTTATATTTTTAAATTATTAGGTAATTATAGTAATTAAAAAGGGAAAAATGAAAAAAATATGTGAAAATGCTTTTAAAAATTAAAGCTATTGCCCAAAAGTATTTGCTGCAAGTATGCCTAAAACAAGGCTGATAATACTGGCGAGCTCCGGAAAAACGATAATACCCATATATTTACCAAAAGCTTCATCAGTTGTATTAAAAGTATCTACCGCCTGAGCAGCAACTTTACCCTGAATATAACCACCGGCACCTATTCCAAGTCCCGCACCAATTGCATACCAGTTAATTGCCCCGCCAGGATCTGCACCATTTTTTACAACAAAGAAAAGAATAAGTCCGTAAATAACCTGTGACATAGGCGCACCAACAAAAGCAATCATTTTACCAGAGGCTTTTTTGCCCTCTCTAAATGCCTGTTTATACACGCTCATCAATACGATTCCGGCAAACCCCATTCCCAATGCACCGCCTGCAATTGCAATACCTCCAGCCAGCATAGCTCCATTAAGTTGATCTAACATATAACTACCTCCTAAACCTTAAATGGTTTATACTTTTTGCCTGCCCATTCTAATTGAGCATGATTTGAAAATTCTACAGTTTCAAGCCTTGTGGCATGCACAAAAACTCCAAACAGTGCTAAAACAATATTAAACACGTGACCTACAAGAAGTAAAATCGGAGCAAAAAGACCTGCTCCTTCTGCCAGATTATTAAAAACACTGGCAAGCATCAAAGCAGCAGTTCCCACAGCAAAAAGTCTTAAATATGATGCAACATCAGAAAGACCGCCGATAAAATCAAAGGGTGCCGTTAATGCAGTGGATTTCATCCCATTAAGTATTCCATCCTTTGTCTCTGAAAAAATGAGTATTAGTACCATGCTAGTAACCATTTGGTGCATAAAATAGGGATGTAGAACATCTTTAAAAATAAGATTATTTAAAAGAAAATATATTCCCCACAAAAATGATATCCAGGCCAGCTGACCAATAACTTCCAAAGATTTTATGCGCTGCCATGCAGATATAAGATGCGCAATTGTCAAATGGGTAATTGCAACCCCAAAAGATATTCTCATCATAATATCTGTTGAATTTTTCATTCCGCCATTTTCAACATCAAAACTTGCAAACTGAGGAACTGTAAGCTGTTGTATAAACGGAATACCCGCAATAGTCTCTGAGCCAAACCAGTTGCCAATTAATGCACCCCATACAACTGTTGCTGCTGATAAAATATATCCTAAAGCCAAAAAATTATAATTAGGTTTTTTTACTATTATATTGGCAACAAGGGTTAGAAGTAAAAAGAGACTTCCATATCCCGCATCACCTATTAGAAGAGCTGTAAAAATAATATAAAAAAGATAGAATATTGCAGAGACATCTGTCTCATAATATCCTGTATTTAATCCAATTATATCATAAAGAGCATGCACAGGCTGAACCAGCTTTGATGACTTAATCTCTGTTGGAGGTTCATCCTCAGGTATTGGCTCCCTAAAACCATAACCCCACCCTTTTTCAGCTGCATATTTCTCAAAATCTGAAATCTTTTCAGCTGGAATAAACCCTTCAAGAGTAATCAGCTCAGAGAGTTCTGTATCTTTTATACCTCTTCTGACTACAGCATCTTTCTCCAGAACTTTATCTTCTTCAATAATTGCCTCTTTTATTAAAGGAATATATGAGGCAAGTTCAAGAAGCTGCGAATCAATATCTTTAATCTTTGAATGAATATCACTTATTATTTTAGAAAGTGTCGTGCTTTCAGTCTCAGGAATAATCTCCCGCTTAAGACCTTCAAGTTTATCTTCTTCATCTGAAACAATCTGAAGAAGTCTGACAATCTTTTTGTCCCTTGAAATGAGAAAGATATTATTTTTCTCAAGAAGTGATTTATCAAAATCATCAATTAATATTTCATAAAGATTTACAAACAGAGATGATGCATTCAGCTTTTTAACTGTTCCAACTGAAAAATCCCCCCAATTTTTGTAAAAAGAAACAATTCTCTCATTCTCTTTTAATGAATCCTGAAGACGTTTTTTCTCGTTAAAAAGTTCAAGTGTTCTATTTACGTAATAGGAGGCTTCTTTATCCGCTTTTTTAGGTTTTTGTTTTTTTAAAGCAGATAATATATTTAATGTTCTGTTTAAATCAGATCTATACTGGCTTTCAGAAGCAGGAACTTCAATATGCAGAGCACCAAAAGCTCTCAATTCATCAGTTACAGAATCAATCCTGCTGCTGGAGCCATCACCATGAAAGAATACAAATAGCTTTTTCATTTTTACAATCATTTAAGCCACATCCTTTCTAAGGTTCTCTTCTTCAAGAGCTTTATTTTTCTTTTTAAGTATTGATTTTTTAGCAGCTTTGGATACTGCAATTGCAGCAACTTCCTGTTCGCCTAAAAGTACCTGAACAACTCTGATGGTCTCTTTTAATTCTACAATCAATTTCTCTTTAAAAAGATTATATTTCTGATTAGTTCTTTTGAATTCTCTTGCCAAAATTTCAAGACGTTCATGGAGAATTGACACTTCCGCTTCAAAAGTTGCAAGTTTTTTTACTGCATCAATTCCGTCAAACAGCCAGAGAGGATCGGTCTGCCAATCTGGAGTTTTTTCTTCAAATTTTACCTCGAGAAGCTTTGGAACTTTTACGCCGAAAAGATTTTCAATTTCAGTATCTACATCCTTAACATAAATATAATCTGAAATAAGTACCTGATTATCAGAAAAAAGAGAGATCCAGCTTTCCATAATACTTTTAAAACTGTTCATCTCGGTATTTTTATCTTTAAGAATCAACTCTGTTTTATGGCGCTGCTGATTAAGAGCATTTTTTTTCTGCTCAAGTGGATCTAATGCAGCTGTATAATTTTTAAGTTTTCCTCTTAAATTATTAAGGGTAACCCGATTCACTGAAAGTCTAGCCATTATGCAACCTCCTTCCTGGAATCGAATGCTGTAGATGAAACGAAAACTTCTCTTCCTGCATTTTCATCGAAACTTGAAATCCGCCATAAAATCTGAGACTGAAGCCTGTGTAGAATAAGAGCATCAACAGTTACTCCATCAACTGGCATCTTGAGCGATTCCATAAAGTTCCACAAAAGTTTCAGAATGACCATTTCCGCTTTCAGGGGATCATTGTCCTTTAAAAAATCTGATTGAAGGAACTGAGGTTTCTCATCAGACCCTTTTTTTAGAAGATAATAGTCATGTCTCAACTGCTTATCAAAGGATGCAACTTTTGAGATTGTAAGATTACCACTTCCCACATCCAGACTTGAAATATTGGCACTGTTTAAAAATTCAAGCTCCTCCCTGTCAAGAAGGTTCTCGGACATTTTTAAAAGCTCATCAGGATCTGGTGGCTTATCCATCTCAAAGTGCAAATGCACTAAAAAAGGTGTAAGACCGCTTAATTCACTCATTTTTTACTCTCCAAAATCTCTTTTGAAATTTTAGACAACATTTTAAACATCGCTTCAGTTACAACTGCAGGAGTTACCTCATAACTGAAATTCTCCCCTTTTTTTGAAACCGCAACCCCTTTCATACCCGGAGCTATTTTCACATCAACTCCACTTGAAATCTCTTTTTTGACTTTGGAGAGAATAGCTGTTTTCAATTTCTCCACATCAACTGCAGAATCAACCTCAACACTTACCTCTTTACCTTCAGCCATCGCAGCTGCAACAACATTAACAATATTTGCAATCACTGAAATATCTGATTCCATTGTCTGTTTTGCAAGAGCAGTAAAAGCGTTTGTAAAAAGTTCATCAAGGGAGTTTTTACAAATTTTCTGAACTGATCTCGAAGCCTGCTTAAGATCTGACTCAACTATCTCTTTAGCTTTAGCGGCTTCATCTTTTGCTTTTTTTATAAGTAACTCAGCTTCAGCCTTTGCATCAGCAATAATTTTTGCTGCATTTTTTTCGGCATCACTAATAATTTCTACTTTTTTAGCTTCTGCTTCCTGAACACCTTTTTTATTTATCTCTTCAAGAAGAGGCCCTATCTCTGATTGTATTGCTATATTTTCACTCATTTTTATAATCTCCTTACATATTACTGATTATTTAACTGCACTCCTGGGCCAATATTTATCTTTAATTGCAGACTTGATTCTAACTGTATCCTTGGAAAAACACTGTCCAAAAATATCCCAGAGAGAATCAAGAGATTCAATAAGTGGCATACTGACAGCCAGATCCATTATCCGCTCTTCAAAAAGCTCTCCAAAATGGAGACAGTTTTTCTGATATTGATCAAGTCCAAATCCAAGCTGAGCTCTCTCCTGAGCTTTAAGATACTCTGCATAAAACTGAACAGCCTGAGTCATAACATCTCTATGATCTTCTCTAGTATCTTTATTAACCAGCTGTTTAAGTCGACTCAAAGATCCCTGAAGCTGAACCTTGCCGCCTTTAAGATAAAACTGACCTTCTGTAATATAACCCGTATTATCAGGAACCGGATGAGTAACATCATCACCTGGCATAGTGGTAACAGTAATAATACTTACACTTCCCGCATCTCTAAAATCCACCGCCCTCTCATAAGTTTTAGCAAGCATTGTATAAAGATCACCAGGATAACTGCGGTTTGAAGGAATTCGTTCCATGGTGATTGCAACTTCCTTCATGGCATCTGCATATTTTGTATAATCACTCATAAGAACAAGTACATTTTTTCCTTTACGAGCCTGAGCCTCTGCGAAAGTAAGACATCTGTCAGGCACCATCATTGCAATCTGAGAAGACTGATGACTTAAATGGGCAAAGAATGTTGTTTTATTAAGGGCTCCGCCTTTTTCCAGTTCGGTTTTATAAAAGGCAAACTCTCTTAACAGCATGCCAATTCCCCCAATAACTATCAAATCAGCCTGAGCCTGAAGTGCAATACGCATCATGAGTTCGTTAAAAGGCTCACCGGCCACTGTAAAAATCGGAATTTTCTGACTTCTGGCAAGGGAGTTAAAAACATCAATCATAGGTATTCCGGTCTCAAGAAAAGTATCCGGAAGTTTTCTTGAGGTAGGATTAATTGACGGCTGATAAATCGACCTTTTTTCCTCTTTTACCTCACCTCGATTATCAATGGGATTTCCCAGTCCGTCAAAAATTCTGCCTATCATTGCATCACTGGCGGAAACGACAGGGGACTTCTGAGTAAATACAATTCTTGTATTTACAGGAACACCCATAGACCCTTCAAGAAGCTGTAGATAAGCAACCCCTTTATCAAGTTCGATAACAGTTGCAGGTTCTCCGTTGACAGTTGCAATATCACCGATACCAATTGAATCATCAGCTTCAACTGCGGCAATATTTCCTTTTACTTCAATTATTCGTTTTTGTACTCTCTGCATTGTATACCCCTTATGGTGCCTCAGTATCAGACGAGTTCTGATTATCAATCATCTGCTCAACCTGTTTTTTTATTTTATAATATTCCGACTCTTTATAGGGAGAATAGTTAAAATCAATCATCAGAGAGCCTAATTTGGCAAAAAATTGAGAAACATCCTCTTTAGAATCAAAAGAATAATTATTATTAACAACTTTCATTACCAGTTCCATAACTTCCTGCTGGCGCTCTGCGATACAGGAAGCATCAACATCGTCAAAAGCGTTCTGCTGAAGAAATACGGAATCAAACCAGTCATACATTTTATAAATTACGAAGTCATCATCTGAAATATCACTCTGCTCCATAACTTTAAGTTTATCTTCAATTTTAACACCATCAAGAATGATATTTTTAATCTTATCCAGATACTCTGATTTATGAATGGTACCGGCATATGTTGACCAGCTCTCAACAGGATGAATTGCAGGATACTTTGCAGCATCTGAACGCTCCCTTGAGAGTCCTAAAAATGCGTCAACAACTTTTAGAGTCCCCTGAGTAACAGGCTCCTGAAAGTTTCCACCCGCAGGACTTACAGTTCCTCCGATAGTAAGACTTCCCTTTTCACCTCTATTATTTATCAATGTACCTGCTCTTCCATAAAACTGTGAAATCAGAGATTCCAAATAAGCAGGAAAAGCCTCTTCACCAGGAATTTCCTCCATACGCCCTGATAACTCGCGAAGAGCCTGAGCCCATCTGGATGTACTGTCTGCAAGAAGAAGAACATTAAGTCCCATCTGTCTGTAATGCTCACTGATAGCTGTTGCCGTATAAACAGATGCCTCACGGGCAGCAACAGGCATCGAAGATGTATTACAGATAATAATAGTTCTATCCATCAAAGAACCACCTGTTCTGGGATCTTTAATTTCGGGAAACTCAACAAGCATTTCCACAACCTCACCCGCACGCTCACCGCATGCAGCAACAACAACAATATCTACCTGAGAGTTTTTTGCCAGAAGATGCTGAAGAACTGTTTTTCCGGCGCCAAAAGGTCCGGGAACACAAAAGGTTCCACCAAGGGGAACAGGCATAAGAAAATCAACTGTCCGCATACGGGTCTCAAGCTGTTTTTCCGGAACAATCATCTCTCCAAATGCAATCTGTTTTTTAATAGCTGCAGGAAAAACCATTGTCAGCTCAAGTATATCTCCACCGCCAACAGGTTCTATTTTAGCGACTACATCATCGATTCGTTTTTTTGCTTTACCTGAAACTTCAACAATTTTAAACTCGCCTGCAAGCTCGTAAGGAACCATAATATAATGATCAACCATATATTCTTTAACAAAACCAATTTTATCAGCAGAAAATACAACATCACCAACTTTTGCAGTAGGAATAAAATCCCACTCTTTTTGAGCGTCCAGCATTCTCATCCTGGCTCCACGTTTCAACTGATAGCCAAACTCCCCTTCCATCTCTTTTAGAGGATTTCCAAGACCGTCAATAATCCTGCCTCCAAGAAGCCCCGGGCCAAATTCAAGTGATAACAGTCCGGCACTAAGATTACTGCGAGTAAGCCTGATCGGGGTGTTGAGTTTAAGACCATATGTCTCTTCAAACACCTGCATGTAAACAACATTTTTTTCAATCTTTACGATCTCTGCCATAATTTCTTCGGTCTCTTTGCCATTGTCATGCAAAAGATACCCAATCTCTCCCCTGCTAAAATTCACCTCTTGCTGAACTTCCGCGGTTATAAGACTGCCTTTAATACTGGTCACTCTGGCATCAATCTTTGTTTGGGATTTTCCTGATGGATTTGTTTTATTATCTTGCATTATATTTCCTTTCAAACAAAGCAGTTAGTTTACAATTTCAGGTTATCAAAAATTCCCGACTCTAAAATTACGGATTTAAATAGAAAAAGTTAAAGGAATAAAAAAATAACAAAATCTATCTAAAGTATTAAATTCTAATTAAATTAAGTACTGTATGGTATACAGTGCTATTGAAACTGAGTATTTGTATCACCAGAAAATACAATGTTCAATAATATTTAAAATAAAAAAAGTGTAAAAATTAAACTATTTACTATTTTATTTAGTCAAATCTAACAACTTCTGGAATTTATGGAATCAAATGGGTAAATTTTAAAAGAAAAAGCTTTGTCTGCTAATAATTGAAACACCCTATGGGATTTTTAGCAGAAGGATCTTCTCCGTTATCTTCAGTTGTGCATGTGTAATAATTAGATGTAATTTCCCAGGAACAAAAGGAGGCAGTCGTGTTTTTCATGCAACCTACACAATAAAGTTTATCATCCGAACAGTATAAAAGTGCACCCTTTTCATCACAACAGCCGACCTCTGAAATACCGCTGCAATCATCTGATGCCTCCAGCTGAGTTCCAGGACAATAACCATCTACCCAGTAATCTATTGTTCCAACAGACTCTGTATCTATCTCTTTTTCGTAGTCATTTAAACCCAGAATCTGATTACATGAAATTATAAATCCCAAAAATGGCAGTACTAAAATTTTAGTTAAAGTTTTCATAATTTAAAACCTCCCTCCGATGACCATTCCCCCAAAGCCGGGATAAATAACCGGAGCCGCTTTTAATGCAACTGCGCTTTTTTTCTCAAGTCTGTGTCCAATTATCATAAACACAATACCAGTTGCTGCAAGACCACCGCCAACGCTCAAGTTTATTGTTGAAATTGTTCCCATACTTTTTGCCACATCAAGATTATCAGCATCTTTTTGAGTAATGCAAATATAATTAGGACAATCAAGATTTTTAGTTTTTACAATTGCTAAAATTCCAGTTGCGGCACCACCGGCCAGGCCAATTGCTCCAACAGTTAAAAGAACTGCTCCAGTTATTCTCAAAGGATGCCTTCTGTTATCAGGAGTGCTTATTGAGTTATAATTCTGATTAGATGAATCAGCTGATGATTCTAAAACTTCTTCTGTAGTAACACTATCATTACCGTCATCAGACACCTTAGTATCTTCGCTTTTATCATCCTTTGATTCAGTCATTTCATCAGGCACCTTTTCAACCTGGTCATCATCACTTGCTGATTCAACAACAGCAGCTACAGGAACTGCTGCAGCCGGCCCTGTAACTTCATCTTCTTTTTTTTCCGCAACAAGCTGAACACTGTCATCCGCCCACACTCTAACAGGTTGATCTAAAATAATTTCATCCCCAAGCTTAACAACAACATTATGTGGTTTTCCAGCTGAAATTTTCATAGAGCCAGCCATTGGAGAAGTCCCTCTTTTTATATCATCAATAAATATTTCAGCACCATCAGGAGCTATAACCTTTACACTGCCAACCTTATTTTTTAGCTCTTTTATCTGGTTGATCACCTCCTGCTCTCTATCATCAGGAATAGCATCCCCTGCTTCGGCCAGATACATTTGAAAAGCTTCTAAAGCTAGACCATAATGCTTTGCTGCAGCCTCGGAATGTCCGATATTATAATAAATCTTCCACATTGGGGCGAGGGACATCGCTTTTCTGAAAAAATCAGCTGCTTTCATATACTCACCGGAATCAAAAAATGACATACCCTGATCATAGGCAAGCTTGGCCGCATTTTTATCTGCATTTGAGGGTTTAACAGCAGTTTTTGCTCCGCTATTCGTCTCCTTAGTATCAGCAAACAGAGAAGAACCATACAAAAGAGCTATTAAAATAATACTCCAGCCTGAGAAAAAATTAACTTTCATACCTTATTCAATCCTTTAAAGTTACAATTCAATTGGACTTTCAATCCATTTTAAAACATTTACAGCTGAAGATACCCTGACTTCACTATTTTTTAAAACATAATCAAGAAATTCCTCAACTGCCTCCTGCCGCTCTTTTACTTTAGCTTTCATCTCATTTTCTTCATCATATCCATCTGCATAAATATCACTGTGCATTCCAAACAGAAATGGTGCCTTATTACCTTTCATCCTCAAATCAAAGGTATATTTCATAGTTGCGACAAATTCGTTTTTAGTCATATGAAAAAGAACCCACAAATTATAATCAAAACCGGTAATTTTGCCATTATCAGTTTCAAAATAATCAACAGCTGACTTTAATCGATCTCTAAGCCCTTTTTCAACCCCATATTTTTCGCATTCCGCGTCAGGTGGAACAATAACCACATATACAGGCATTTCCCAAAGGCCGGGATGATTTTTCATGGGTATTTTCATTTCCCACTCTACAAGGAGGTCATGACCTCTGCTGCCGTTATCAAGTTTATAGGGCCATGTAAAATTTGTCCCGTCCTGAGCGCTCTGAATCCCTTCCTCTATACTACAGTCATACTTGAATCCAAATTCTGCAATTGCATCAAACGTAAAATCTGTATACTCAAGAAAAGGAGTTCTGAATCCTACAATTGATGAGGGATCTACGCCGGCACCTTTAGATTTATCCACACCTTTTTTAATTTCATCAACATCGAATGGAGCAGTTAAAACATTGTTACATGTCTTCATCTCCTCAACCCAGCTTTCAACAGGAAATTTAACTCCTGACTCTTCATCAACTCCATGGGGGTGTGTAGAGGTGTGATTTCCTATTTCATACCCTTTAGAATATAAAGTGTTCCACATTTTTTTTACATGGGAAGGATCGGAATCACCGGCTTCTCCATATCCGTTATCATCACCTGTTCCATAAGAGCTTGTAATATAAAAGCTGGCCAGTGCAGGTGTTCCGTCACTGTTTTTTCTGTCACTCAGCATTTTGTCTGCCCAGGCCATCCCCTGAGGAAAATCAGTATCAAGATCTCCTGCAACCCCGTTATCATCAAAACCCAATGTCACAAACATTGGAACCTTCGATATAGAAATATCACCTGGATGCTTGGGATTCTGGGGTTTACCATCTTCAAGATTTGATTTAGCAACATCCACAGTTTTAATTTCCCCGCTCATATTTACTCCTCCTGATGAAACCTGTTTAGATCCGCCGCACCCCATACTTAAAAACAGAACCCAAAGAGATAAAACTACCCTAAATAAAAATATTACTGAACTTTTCATTTTCAAAATTCTCCTTTTTTTAAAATATATTCCCAGAGAAAGGTCACACAAACCCAGATATTATCAAGTTTAAATTTAAAAAATAATATTTTTTTAAAATAATTCCAACTTTGCCAACATAAAAATATACAACTTTTTAGTCTTCCCAATATTACCTATCCTAACTGAGTAATATTTTTGGAATTATTAATAAAATATAAATTAACATTAATCTGATCAATTAGAAATATTGACTATCATTAAAAAAAGTTTAATATCTGATTATGAAAAATACACTCCTAGTATGGGCAGCAGCTCTTATTTTTATCTTTTTAATACTGCAAATAATTAGAGGGTTTCTGTTTGCAAAACGCAAATGGAAGAAAATTGGCGGCAATGTAAGCCCTGAACTTAGCGAATATATTAAAAAGGCTGAAAAACCTTCAAAGGCACGAGAAGTACTTAGGGAAATTGATGCAAAAGCAATTGAACTCGACTCCCATGAAAGAGCACTTCTTTTCAGCACTGCTGCTGTAATCAGCCTAACAGTATTAAAACGTGCTGAAATTGCCATAAGATACAACTTAAGAGCACTAAGAAGTGACCCGCTCTGCGTAACTGCTTTTGACAGACTTGCCGAAATACTAATGGTTCAAAAAAAATATCACCGCTTTGAAATGACATGCTGGAATCTTCTTTCCCGACTTGATGATGAAGATCAAGGGGGCGAAATGTGGACAAAATGCTGGAGTGGCCTTGAGACCATTTATTCAAAATCCAAAAGGCATGTATCAAGAGCTGACGCCATCAGAAAAATGATCTCCTCGTTTGAATCTGAAACTGCTGAAGGATTCGAAGAGGATTAAGAATTTAAACTGCATCTCAAAAATCATTCAAAAAATCATTACTCATCCCATTATTTTTTTATTTAAATTCTAAAAAAACTTTTAGTATCAGCAAACACCGTTTAGTATTGTACACATGAATTCTGGAAACACAAAAACTATTAAAAAAAGGGCGCATCCCGCATTTTTTGTCCCCTCGCTATATTTTGCTGAAGGGCTTCCAAATGTTACTGTAACAATGGTTGCAGCTGTGATGCTAAAGAATTTTGGAGTCTCAAATGATGTAATAACTCACTATGTCGGTCCAATGTGGATAGCATGGATGGTCAAACCTTTCTGGGCTCCATTTGTTGACATTATCCGCACAAAAAAAGGGTGGGCGGTACTCATGCAATTTTTAATGGCAATCAGCCTTGGTTCACTTGCAATGAGTCTCAACGTTGAAGTGAATTTGAGATATATTTTTGCATTCTTATGGGTAACGGCATTTTTGTCTGCCACCCATGATATTGCAGCTGATGGAGTCTATCTGCTCGCAATGAACAAGAGCGAACAGCGCAAATGGGTAGGTGTTCAAAGTATGTTCTGGATGGGCTCCCAGATTCTTGCAACTGGTGCACTTATGCGCCTTTCGGGATACCTCCACGATGAAAAATCTATGACATGGGTTGAGTCATGGATAATAGTAATAAGTGTTATTGCAGGAATAATTCTGTTCCTTTCACTATGGCATCAATTTATTCTTCCTAAAGATCCTCCTATTGAAAAAGAAAAACTAAACTTCGTACTCGTTGCAAGAGAGACCCGTGCAGCATGGATAGATTTTTTTAAAAAACCACGTATTGGAATGATGATAGCATTTGTACTTCTCTACCGCCTTGGAGAGGCCCAGCTTCAGCAGATTGGCCCTCTATTTATGATTGATAAACTTGAAGCAGGAGGCCTTGGCTTATCAAATCAACTATTGGGAGACATTAACGGAAGCTATGGTACGGCAGCAATGGTAATTGGTGCTCTATTAGGAGGCTTCTGGGTTTCAAAACTTGGTTTAAACAGAAAATCCATGATTCTGCTCATCTTAAGCCTGAATCTCCCAAATCTTACATATATGTTTTTAAGCACCTTGCAGCCCGAAACTCACGGAATAATATACCTGTTTGTAATTATTGAAAAATTCGGTGCAGGTTTAGGTGAAGTCGGGCTGATGATTTACATCATGCAGCAGATAGCCCCGGGGAAATTTCAGACATCTCACTTTGCAATAGGAACAGGTTTTATGGCCACAGCAATGTTTCTGGCATCAACATTCAGCGGAGATATTCAAATGACTCTTGGATACACTCACTATTTTCTCATGGTAACAATAGTAACAATCCCCTCATTCATAATAGCATGGGTAGCTCCTTACCCCTCAGCAACAGCACAAACAGAACAATCAGAAATTTAAAAGGAGTTGTGATTCAGGAAAGTTTAGATTCGATAATCTCTTTTACCAGGGTGCCATCTATTTTGTCTTTATGACTTTTCATAATAAATCCCATTACTTTGCCCATTAATCTAATATTATCCGCACCTGTGGCCTTTATTGCCTCTTCAACCAGTTTTTCAGTCTCTTCTTTTGAAAATTTAGCTGGAAGAAATGGTGTTAAATAGTCCATCTCATACTTAATCTGAGCTATCTGTTCATCAGCGCCTTCAACTTTCTGAAACTCAACAAGGGCCTTTGACTGCTGCTTCACATATTTTCCAATTACATCCTGCCAGAAAGTATCATCATCATTATTTGAAAATCCGGGTTCAGCCTTAGCTAATGTTGCTGCTGTTTTAACCATTCTTATAACAGACACCTCTTCAGCTTTTTTGGCTTTCATGGCATTTTTAAGATTTTCTGTCAATTGCTGCTCTATTCCCATAAAAATTCTCCTTAATTCCTTAATAATGTATGTTTTGTATTGCTTTTAAAAAGTTTTTAATTATATATGCATAAATTGTGCTGACCAGTAATACTTTTTTGCCGGTAAAAGTACAGTGAAATATAGAAGACGGTTATAAAAAGTTATAACTTTAATATCTTAATTATTGACATGCATATTCTTTTGCGTAATATGCACCCTTCGATTTTGGGCATAGACCCAATAGGCGAGGAGCGAATAGAATGAATAGAAATTTTGGCCTCTTAGGCAAAAAAATTGGAATGACACAAGTTTTTAATCCTGATGGAAGTCGTATTCCTGTGACTGCTGTTGAACTTGGACCATGTGTTGTAGTACAAAAACGAACAATGGAAAAAGATGGTTATGTTGCCATCCAGTTGGGTTTCCAGGATAAAAAAGAGAGCAGAGTTAACAAACCTGAACTTGGTCATTTTAAAAAGGCCAGTGTATCTCCTAAACAATTTCTTAGAGAATTTCGTGTTTCTGAAGAAGAGTCTGCAAAATACGAAGTTGGGCAAGAGGTTAAAATCGATCTTTTCAAAAATAATCAAAAGGTTGATGTAAAGGGAACAAGTAAAGGTAAAGGTTTTGCCGGTGTTTTTAAAAGCTATGGCTTTCACGGTGGAAAAGCTTCACACGGTGTGCACGAAGTATATCGTCACGGTGGTTCACTTGGAATGTGTATGACTCCCGGCAGGGTTCTCAAAGGTAAAAAGATGGCCGGTCATCACAGTAACAAAACTGTTACTATTCAGACTCTTGAAATTGTTAGAATTTTCCCTGATGAAAATCTCGCATTCATAAAAGGTTCAATCCCTGGAAGTCGCAATAGTCTTTTTAAAATCAGCCCGGCTCACAAAGCCAAATCCTGATTATAAAAAGTGAGTGATAACCAACGACCCCAGGATCACTTTGGTCGACGGGCAAAAAAAGAAAATTACCCTGCTCGTTCTGTTTATAAACTTCAGGAAATAGATAACAAAGTTAAATTGTTGAGACCTGGAATGACTGTACTGGATTTAGGTGCGGCCCCCGGGTCATGGAGTATCTATGTTGCGGATAAAGTAACAAGTAAAGGTACTGTAGTCGCTATAGATAATGCGTCAATGAAAGTCCAGTTACCAGCATATGTAACAGTTATAAAACAGAGTGCCCTCGATATTGTAC
The DNA here is from genome assembly GCA_016937935.1 of Deltaproteobacteria bacterium. Taxonomy (GTDB): domain Bacteria; phylum Myxococcota_A; class Polyangia; order JAAYKL01; family JAAYKL01; genus JAFGVO01. The sequence goes on from JAFGVO010000289.1 coordinate 15,184, forward strand.
CGGCAGAGCTACTTAAACAGATCAATAAAAAAGGCTTTGATGCAGTAATCTCTGATATGGCTCCTCACACAAGCGGACATAAATTTGTTGATCAATCCCGTTCTTTTAATCTGTTTATGAGAGCAATAGAACTTTCTGAAGAAATGTTAAACCTTGGTGGTAATTTTGTGGGAAAAATTTTTGTAGGTGAAGATTTCGAAACCGCAAGGGCTCATATGCGATCAATTTTTAAAACAGTTAAAATTGTAAAACCTAAATCCGTACGTTCTGAGAGTTTTGAAACCTATCTTGTGGGACTTTCAAAAAAATAGCTCTTTTTAAAAAAAATAATAAGCATAACCTTTATGCTTTTACAATAAAAGTGTATAGTATTCTTCAATTTTCACAAGACCTGCTTTGCGGGTGCCACGTACGGAGAAGATAATGAAACATTTTTATGCCCCTTTTTTGATGCTTATTTTTCTAGCTATTGCCTGTGAAGCGGAAGTTAAAATTGTAACAGCTGATCCAACAACAACATCTTTTACTGATATAAATCAAAGCACTAAAGTCACTGCAAAAGCATTGGAACTGAACGGAACTGAGATTCCAGAAATCCAATTAACGTTCAGAAGTGATAATAGTGCAATTGCAGATGTGTCTGATAAAGGTCTTATTACTCCCGTTTCAAGTGGCAGTGCAATTATTACAGTATCCTCACCAAACGGAAAGGTAGCACAAACATTTGTTAAAGTTTGTCTACCTAAAGAGATAAAATGTGATCCCGATAATACTCTTGCTTTAAGAGTTGGAACAGCTGCTCCAATTAAATGTAAACTTTATAACTGTAAGGATGAAGAAATCCCAGGGGGAAACCTCTCTTTTGAAGGTGTTGATGAAGAAGCAGTAATGAAAGATGGTCCAAATACTTTTATTGGAAAAAAAATAGGCCAGACTTCTGTTAAAGTTAAAGGTGGAGGCCTTGAAAAAGAGGTTACAATTACTATTGCCGAGCAACTTTTTGCCCCGGGAATGGAGCCTGGTTCAGCTGGACACGGCGGCGGCGGCGGTGGAGTCAATAAAAACAAAGATCCATATGGTGACGGTGATAAAGGTCAATTTGACCATATTATTGGAAAAATGAAGTTTTAATCTTTTTATTAAGTCTTCTTGACTTATTGTTTAAGTAATTGGTACTTTTAAAAAACCAAATTTGATAATTTGTACTAAAACTTAGGAGAAATATATGCGTCGAAACGCGCCCAAACTACTTATTACATCAATTTTGCTGGCAGCAGCTTTTTTAGGAACAACCAGTGCCAAAGCCAACAAATTAGAACTTACCCCTGCAAACTTTATTGAATGCAATACTGATGGTGTTGACTGCAGAGCTCATAATGTTGCATGGGAACGCTTTATGTCCGAATACTCATTTGGAATATCTCCAAAGCTATTGGCACCTTCAAGCACTTTGGGATACTCTGGATTCTATCTTGGAATTGAAGCATCAATAGCAACGATTCCTTCATCAGGTGCAAAAGTATTTATGCCGGCTTCTAAAAATTACGAAGATGCCAGATGGAGAATAGGCACGGGAGAATATAACCAGGAACCCCCTGCAATGTTATTTCCTACAATTCATGTTCGTAAAGGGCTTCCATGGTCTCTCGAAGTTGGCAGTTCTATCAGCTATCTTGCTCAGTCAGAACTTGTTGCATTAGGCGGAGAAGTTAAATGGGCACCGTTTGAAGGGTATCGTAAAGGTTTTAGAGGAGTACTTCCTGACATAGCTGCAAGAGGTACAGTAAACAGAATTCTTGGGGAATCCGATGTTGACATGACAATACTGGGTGTTGACGGCTCTATTGGTGTACCATTTGGTATAGGCGGAATGATTGCTCTTGAACCCTATGCCGGATACCAGTACACTTGGACATTTATCAGAACAGAACCAATGATGATAAGAACTTACGATGCAAATTACAACGTTAGTGCATTTCATGAATCTGAGGCAGACAGCTATGATGTTTCTGAGTCAGGACTAACCGGCCCGGATCTGGGAAGACATAAAATATACTTCGGACTAAATTTTCGCTATGAAATTCTATCCATAACTATGGACTGGACATGGGGACTTCCAATGGACTGGACAACTAAAGAGGGGTTTGATTCAAACGGGAATATGCTTTCTGATGGAGCAGAATTTAACGATGCCAAAGTTCATGTGGATACACAGTTCTCTTTTGCCTTTGGTGCAGGCCTTCAATTTTAAATTATAAGTTTTATGCATCCAGTTCACTCCAGAAAAGTATTTTCAAATTTTATTGTATCAATTTTTATCCTGGTTATTCAAACTGGATGTGAAAGAAAAACAGAACTGGCTTTAGAAAAACCTCCAACTGTAGATAGTTCCACTCAACCTGACAATGACAGCAGTTTTGAAAATAATACCGATAACTCATTATTAAACTCCACTGATAGTACAATCTATAACGATGACTCAGACACGAGTACAGAACTGGCAGACACCTCTTCTTACAACATAAAAACAAGCAATTTAGGCACTGACAAAACCGATGAACAATAAATTAAACGTTAGCCCTGACAAAAATATAGCAGTTTCATCTACTCTATCAGGCCCTTGTCCCCCTGATATAAAAATATCGTTTAAATCACTAAAATATAAAATCAATCCTGAACTTATTGATCCTGATGCGGCCAAAATAATTAAAAGGCTAAATTATTTTGGATATGAAGCCTATCTTGTTGGTGGCTGCATAAGAGATATACTATTAGGAGTCAAGCCTAAAGATTTTGATGTGGCAACCTCTGCAACCCCTTCTCAGATAAAAAAAATATTTAGAAATTGCAGACTGATTGGCAGGCGATTCAGATTGGCCCACCTTCATTTTAAAGATAACATTATCGAAGTGGCAACGTTTAGACGTGGAGCTATTGATAGTGATGATCTGTCTAAAGCCCATGCGGCTGAAAACCTTTTTGGAAACGCAGGAGATGATGTTTTAAGACGAGATTTTACAATTAATGCCATGATGTATGATATTGACAAAGAACTCCTCCTTGACTGGACAGGAGGACTCACAGATATTCAAAATACAAAGCTATGTTCAATTGGAAACCCGTTAAGAAGAATTACTGAAGATCCTGTACGAATTTTACGGGCAATGAAATTTGCAGAAAAACTCAACCTTGATATTGAAGATGAGTTTTTAGCTGCTTCAATATCAAAACTCGAGCTCTTAAAAGATGTCTCAAAATCGAGAATGCTTGAAGAAATTCTTAAAATCTTAAGAAGCGGCAGTTCTGTAAAAATTTTAAAATCGTTCCACAAAATTGGAATTATCAAAATTATTCTTCCAAATCTTGCGGAGCAGATAGACACATTTGGAGATGACTTTTTCAATATTTTAAATAAATGCGACATTGATATTTCAAATGGAAAAAAACTCTCTGATACTGTTCTATTGACATCTCTTTTCTTTTCTCCTGGTATGACAGCAATAAATGGAGAAGGCGATGTTTTAAAAAATTTGAAGCATCTCTTAAGAAACATCGGCCATCCACTACCATTTACCAAAAATCACATGTCTCAAACCGGGCATATATTTGC
>JAFGVO010000290.1 GCA_016937935.1 Deltaproteobacteria bacterium
CCCGCAGTTTTATAACAGGCGGTCATTACAATGGCACAGAGCATTAAAATCAGAAGGAGTTCATTTTTTTTCAGCATTTATTATTCTTTCATCCAATTATTTTAAAATACTAAGTAAATTTATCAGTCTTTTTATTTCAATAATAAAATTAAAACAATTTAATACCCAAGAAAAACAATACGTTTACACTATAGGAATCAGTATAAAACACGCCCTCTTTCTGATCATGTTCAATTGGACCTATTGTTGTAATAAAATTTGAATCAATACCAGCAATCATATGAGTTTTATTTTCTTTAGGTGGCAATATAGCCAGTAATGATACCCCTCCTCCCAAGTGTGGACCTCCAAATACACGCCTTCCGTTCTCCAAAGTCTCTTCGTTATGATAGACAAAAAAGTCACGGCCAAGTCCTCCTAAAAAATATGGTGCAATCTCAAATGGAGATGAAAAAATATTAAAACATGCACCTAAAAGAATACTGCTCATATTTAAAGAGAATCTATAATTTACATTATCACCTTCTTCATTTAACGGGAGGGTTTGTTCTTTTCCCCAATAGTGATGAAAATCAAAACCAACAATAAATTTATTAACTTTAAATATAGCCTTTCCACCTGCCCCAGAGCCGAATTGAATTGCACTGCCATAAGAAATATCACCCATCAGGTATCCGGATAACTCGTTTTTGTTTTCTTTAGCTGAAGCATCATATTCACCAAAGCATCCAACAAATAAAGAAACAATCACATCAATTATCTTATTCATACAACCCCCTATCTTTTGACTTGCTCAAACATAAATTAATTTATGTAAATAATTTCCAATGAAAAATAATCTATCTTTTGGGTATAACATTTTTATTGTTCAAAACAATACCCTTTGTAACCGATATACTTTTAATATCAGCGTCAACAAATGCTGATTATTACGAATTCACATCGAAACGGGTCATTGTAAACCTAACTGCTGTTTACAATGACCATATTCTATAGGGTTCTCATCAAAATGCTGTCATGTTTCGATGATTAAAATTGAACCGAATTCGTAATTACATGTTTTATATAAAATTCTTTAATTATCTTGAATAGTTCGATTTTTGAGCTATTAACTTATATACCTGTTTTACACAGATTGGAGAGTGTAAGTTAATGGATGAAGATATATTAGAGAAACTCCACAAGAGTGTTACTGAATTTTATGAAGGATTACCCGAAGATCTAAGCTGGAGTTTTGATGGTCGCTTTTATGGAGCACTGTGCGAATTTGAGACAACTAAACTTGAGGCAATCACTAAAATTCTTGAAGCATCTTTTGGCAAAGCCTGGGATACCAACTCAATTTATGATGCCCCTGAACTTGTTCAGATAATTTCGGATTTTACAGGGGGATTAAGAGGAGATCAGCTTCTTTACACATCAAGCCAGGATACAACGCCCCTTGTTTTTGCAGCTCTGTGGCCCTGGGGTAACGGAGAGACTGTATCATTAAGGCTCATTCCGACTGCTCAGAATGCCACCCCCGAAGAGATGAAAGATTTATTAGTAAAATTTAAAGGTTGGATGAATATTTAAATTGTTTAAATCATTTTGCGTGTTTTGAGAGATAGCTGGCAACACCGTCAGCGGTTGGAACCATTCCCTCTTCACCATCCTGCCAGTTTGCAGGACATACCTCGCCGTGTTCTTCAGTAAATTTCAGAGCATCAACCATTCTTAAAGCCTCCCCGACGCTTCTTCCCAAAGAGAGATCATTGATTACACTGTGACGCACAACCCCCTCTTTATCAATGAGAAACAATCCCCTCAATGCAACACCGCCATCAACAAGAACACCGTAGCTTTCAGCAATACTCTTATCTAAATCCGCCACAAGAGGATATTTAATCTGTCCGATCCCTCCATCCTCAACCTTTGTATTTTTCCATGCATAGTGGGTGTATTGAGAGTCAACAGAAACTCCGATAACCTCAGCCCCTTTCTTTTTAAACTTCTCAAGCTCTTTATCAAAAGCGATAATTTCAGAGGGGCATACAAAAGTAAAATCCAGAGGATAAAAGAAAAGAACAACATACTTTCCCTTGTAATCCGAAAGTTTAAGTTCTTTAATTTCGTTATTTCCAAAAACCGCCTGTGCGGCAAATTCAGGTGCCTGTCTTGTTACTAAACTACTCATTTTAATTCTCCTTAGTTCAAATGTTTATTTGTTACTAACCTTTGCACAACGGTAATGCTCAAACCGTGCCAACTTTTACAACAACTCAAAAGACTAATAAAAAACCAATAAAACCAGCTGTTTTATAAAAAGATGTCTCAAATTGATTTCCCGATAAAAACAAACTTTGTCTCAAAAAGTGTCTCAAAACTAACGAACATGTCTCATTTAAAGTTTATGTTAACATTAAGGACGGAGGCCAATACCAATTCAGGACGGAGGCCAATACCAATTCAGGACGGAGGCCAATCTGTTTAGGCGGCAGATAAACTACCGCGCTACATTTTTTACTAACAGAACATTTCAGAACATTTCAGACATTTCAGGACGGAGGCCGATTTATCTAACAGAACATTTCAGAACATTTCAGGACGGAGGCCGATTTATTCTAACAGAACATTTCAGACATTTCAGGACGGAGGTTGATGTATCCCCACAAAACACGAAGTTGTTTTCGATAATATTTTATTAAAAAAAGTAAATAGTTTGAATGTATTAGATGTTAAAAA
>JAFGVO010000291.1 GCA_016937935.1 Deltaproteobacteria bacterium
AAAATGGCATCTTTTAGTGACAGAGTTTTATCAGTGCCGGGTAAAGAATTCTGGTTTAAGAATGATGAAAACAGAACTCGCCTTATAGACAAATTAAAAGAGCTTCTTGACACTATTTTAATACTATTAAATATTCTTTTTTTAGCAGTTTATCAGCTTATTTACCAGTCCAACATGGCTACGCCAGTTATGAAAATCCCTCAGGATATGCTTATATCTGCATTTATAATTACTCCTTTTTTGGGGATTTTACTTACAATTACAGTAACAGTCTTTAGGCTTTATAAACACAAATGAAAGCCATTTATCTAATAATTCATCTCTGATAGATTGCCCTGCTCATCTTTTTCATATAATTAAAAAAATATGTTAAAAACCATTACAAAAAAAATGACGATGTTTGCATCCTGTGCACCCGGTCTTGAAGATCTTCTTGTTGCGGATTTAAAAAAAATGAGTGCGGGAAATATTACAAAACTTGATGGCGGGGCCGAATTTACAGGCGATTTTGAAACAATTGTACGCGCTAATATCAGACTTGGTATAGCAGAACGAGTGCTTTTAAGACTTGAAACATTCAAGGCCAGATTTTTTGATGAACTCATCAGTCAGACCGAAGAAATTCCATTTGAGCAATATATTTGTGACAATTCAGTAAAGATAAAAGTATCTGCAACATCTGCAAAATCAAAAATTTATCATAGCAAGGCAGCAGCCGAAAGAGTCGAGCTTGCTATTAAAAACAGAATCAGAAAATTTGGGCAGAAATCAACTCAGGCTGGTGCAAATATTCAAAATATTTTTGTTAGAATTGAAGATGACATTTGCACTGTCAGCATAGACACAAGTGGTGACCTTTTACACAAAAGGGGTTATAAAACTGCAACTACAGATGCTCCATTAAGAGAGACTGTTGCATTTGCAGCCCTTATGTTTTCTGAATATACAGCTAAAGTACCTTTAATTGACCCAATGTGTGGAAGCGGCACATTACTTACTGAAGCCTTTGCTCTAAATAAAAAAATTGCTCCTGGAACAAATCGTAAATTTGCATTTGATAACTGGCCCGTTGCCGATAAAGATATTATTAAAAAAGAGCGATTAAGAGCCAGGGAGTATTCAATTCCGTTTACAGGCCAAATTGCAGGTAGTGATATTTCAGATAAATCAATAGATGCAGCATTAATTAATTTTAAGAATCTTGGTATTGAAGATGAAATTTTACTGTCAAACAAACCCGTTTCTTCATTAACCACCGATTTTATAGGGCCCTTGATTATCTGTAATCCACCATGGGGCAGACGTTTAAATGGTGAAAATTTAAAAAAACTCGAATCTATATATAAAGACCTTGGAGATTTTGTCAGAAAAACTGAAAACTCCAGATTGTGTCTTATTACAACAAATAGAAAACTGGCAGCTGCAACAGGAATAAAATTCAAGCAAATATCACCTCCTGTTCCCCTTGGTGGAATGCGATTAAAATTTTATCTCTCTTGATTATAAGTTATTAAAATATATTTATAATGTGCTGTCAGTTCGACTAGTTTTTTTCTTGAATAAATAACCGGCGATCATTCCGGTCAATCCCCCAAGTGTATCTGCCATAACATCCCATAATGAGGAGTCCCGTCTGGGAATAAAAGATTGGTGAAATTCATCAAAAAGACCCAATAATATTAGAGAAATAAAAACAGATACAAATAGAAATCTTTTCTGTTTTATAAATGAATTTATAAATCCAAACAGCAAAAATCCTATTGGAGTGTATTCTAAAAAATGTGCCAGTTTATCCCAAATTTTAATATTTACGAAATTTGCAGGATTACTCATATTAGAAAGTGCAAATACTCCACTTAAATACAAAAAAAGAAATATCAGGTAGATCCATCCCCATTTATGAGAGTTATTATTTTTCAACTGCAACCCCAAGAAGACTGTTTGAATTAACCTCGGTTATCTCAACTGTGACAATTTTACCAAACATTTCTTCGAGACTTTTACTATGTTGAAAATTTACTATTTGAAAATTTTCTCCTCTTCCTGAAAGCTGGCTATCAAGTCGACCTTTCCCGTCAACTAAAACCTGGAGATTTTTACCTTTAAGGCTTTGTCTAAATTCAAATTCCTGTTTTGAAATAATCTCATGAACCCTTGAAAGCCGCTCTGATTTTTCATCTTCTGAAACATCATTATCTAATTTGAATGCAGGAGTTCCGGGTCTTGGTGAAAATTTAAATGAGAATGCAGAGGAAAATCCGGCCTCTTTTATTAATGATAAAGTTTCCTTAAAATCTTCCTCGGTCTCGCCGGGATATCCAACTATTAAATCTGTAGAGATAGAAATATCAGGAATTTTTTTGCGCAATCTCTCAACAATATCGAGGTACTCTTCTCTCGTATATCTTCTGCCCATACTTTTAAGAGTATTATTTGAACCTGATTGTGCAGGGAGATGGATTGCTCCACATAAAGTTCTCAATTGTCCATAAAGATCTGTTACATCTTTGGTCATATGCCGTGGATGTGGAGATGTGAATCTTAATCTTTCAAGCTTCTCAATTTTATCCAGTCTTATAAGCAAATCTGAAAATATCATTCCTTCATGTTTATAGGCATTAACCTTCTGTCCAAGCAGAGTTACCTCTTTTATACCCTGCTCTGTTAAATTTCTGACTTCTTTTTCAATACTTTCAATAGAACGATTTCTTTCAGGGCCTCTTACTGAAGGAACTATACAATATCGGCAATGCTCATTGCACCCTTTCATAATTGTCACAAGAGCCGAAGACTCAGAAGGGTAAATTGATTTTAAACCTAAAAAATCATCATCACTTCCATCTCCAAAACCTACTAGAGCTATTCCGGTTTTACTAACATAGGATTTTTTAATAATTTCGGGCAATGAGTTATAGTTATCCGGGGAAACTACAAAATCTATACCATTAAGCAGATTAAAGATATTATCACCTTCCTGCTGAGCAACACAACCCACAAGCCCAACAAGAATATTATCTTTAATTCCTTTAATTTTTCGAAATCTTCCAGTTTCAGAAATAGCTTTATGCCAGGGCTTTTCACGAATTGTACAGCTGTTTACAAGAAGAATATCCGCATCATCCTGGGACTCAGCTTTTCTATATCCGCTATTTATCAATATCTCCTCAATTGCACGTGAATCATGGACATTCATTTGGCAACCAAAGGTTTTAATATAAAAATTCATAATTTGGATTTGTACTATTTTGCAGTTATGGTCAATTTTTAATAATAAAATTTATAAAAAGATTAAATTATCTTGAACTTACATACTAAAATAACGCAATATACTTTTTAAGAAGTTTTTCTTTACAAAAGAGGATTAAATTGACTGATTCAAATGATAAAAGAAATGCCCCTAGAGCACCAATTGATTTAAAGGTTGAGTATAGACGGCTTAATACTTTTTTTGCCGATTACACTAAAAATATAAGCCGTGGCGGTACATTTATAAAAACAGACAACCCTTTAAAACCCGGCACTGAATTTCTGTTCAAACTCCAGATTCCGTCTCTTGACGAGCCTATCGCTTTAATTGGTCAGGTAAAATGGACAGTTCAGACAGATGCGGCAACAGATGACTCACCCGCAGGAATGGGTATTAAATTCATCTACAAAAATCAGGATGAGAGGGATATGATTGAGACCAAAGTTGAAAGGCTGATGATAGACAGCCTTGGTCAGCATCTCTACGACAAACTTCTTAGGAAAAATTCTACTAATCCCCCGGAATAAAAAAATCTTAAAAAACTTTAGTAAACTTACACTCAATTAGAATAGGTAAGTATTAAGAATAAAACTAAATATGGTTTCAATTAAAGTTTATTTATATTAACTTTAATCAGATGAACAGAACACAATTTATAATTTTCATTTCATGTTTGATACTACTAAGGTTGATAATTGGCGTAATTCTAGCTATTTACCTTCCTTATATTTCTACAGATGACTATTTCAGGGTTCACTATGCCCTTTGGTGGTGGGAACACCCCGGATTTACAAGTTCATATGTTTGGCTCCCTGGTCACCACTATATTTATGGTATTGTTATTGGACTCACAAAAGATACATTTCTGGCTCCAAGATTAACATCTCTTGCATTCTTTATTGGAACAGCACTGGTGGCCTTGACAATCCCAAATCTTAAATATCTGGAAAAGCTTGTTGCTGTAATATGGATACTCTTTACACCACTTCTTTTTGTTCTTGCATCTATTCCTCTTTCAGAACCGGGAATGATCTTTTTCCTTTTATCAGGAATAAGTCTGCTTTTAAATTTCAGGGAAAATAAAAATCCTTTAACCCTTTTGTTTTCTGCAATCTGTTTTATGGGTGCAGCAATGTTTAGATATGAGGCATGGCTGTCACTTATCCTTTTTTATATTTATGGAAGAGGAATAACAGCGAACCATATTTCAAAGATAACTCAAAAGCTGATTCTTATGATGCCATTTTTCTTTCCATTTGTCTGGATAATATTCTGCTTTGCAAGTCAGGGTAAGTTTATGGCATTTCTTTTTGCAACAACAGAGGACCACTACGGCCAGGGAAGTTTTATCAAATCCATTTTATCTCCAACAGGTATAACAATTTTATTGGAGTTAATTCTTATTCTGGCTGCAATTGTTTATCAGGTGAGAAAAAAAGGGCTGCAATTTTTTAAAGATGATCTCTTTTTAAGCTTTCTTGTTGTTACATCTATTCCCACAGTTATTTATTCTCTTGCCGGTGCACTTCCTTCACAATATACCGAAAGGATTTTTGCATCCATATTGATAATTGGCTCGGTATTTATTGGTAAAACATTTTATGAATTAAAATTCAAAAAGATTGCCGCAATTATTATTTTAGGACTATTTATTCTATTTACATCTGCAGGCCTAAACATATCACTTAAAACACCCCTTGGAATTGATAAAGAAAATGTTCAGATTTCCAGGTGGATAAACTCTCTTTATGCCAATAAAAAACTAAATAAAAATGAACATGTTCTAATTTCATATTATATGCCTGACTCAACAGCACTGCTTGTTATTTCGAACAGAATTGAAAATGTTCATCTTGATGCTCATGGGAAAACCTGCACCGTACAGTTTCTTCTTCCTTTTGAGCCCACATGTCCCCTTCCCAAATGGGGTAAAGATGTTCAGATCGTTATTGCCCGAAAATTGACTCTTGAAGAGGATTATATAAGTTATTTAAAATGGAAAAGAATTAAAGAATTCCCAAACTGGCTAGTATATAAACGGCCTGCAAATTCTGTTTTCCCTAAAAAAAGAACTGTAAAAGCACCTGGTATTTTTGACCGTTTCTAAAAAAGGTATACACTTTAAAATGACAAATTTTAAAAAACTTTTTTTAGAATATTGCTAGTCTTGTAACTTTAAAAATGTTAGAGAGTGCCATAATTTCATCTCATTTGATGTTGAAGTTACAAAATTGTTATAAATTTTATTATGCTAGATAAATTGGAGATTTCTGCCATATGACCTTTGAAAATGTTGAACAACTATCAATAAATACAATAAGATTTTTAAGTGCTGATGCCATTGAGAAAGCCAATTCAGGTCACCCCGGACTTCCCCTTGGAGCAGCGCCGGCAGGATATGTCCTTTTTTCTAAAATTCTTAAACATAATCCTAAAAACCCTGCCTGGGCCAATAGAGACCGATTTGTTTTATCCGCGGGTCATGGAAGCATGCTTCTATATTCTCTTTTAAATTTAACGGGTTACAGCGAACCAACAATTGAGGATATTAAGAATTTCAGACAATGGAATTCAAAAACCCCAGGACATCCTGAAAACACTGTAACTCCGGCTATTGAAGTTACAACCGGACCTCTTGGACAGGGACTTGCAAATTCAGTCGGTCTTGCTGCTGCAGAGAGACATCTTGCTGCAAGATTTAACAAACCAGGACTTGAAATTGTAGATAATTACACATACTGCCTTGTTGGGGACGGATGCCTCATGGAAGGAATCTCATCAGAGGCGGCATCACTTGCGGGGCACCTTGGACTTGAAAAACTCATAGTCCTTTATGATGATAATCATGTGACAATTGATGGCTCAACTGATCTTGCATTTTCAGAAAACATTAAAGGCCGTTTTGAATCGTTTGGATGGCAGGTACTGGAAGTTGCTGATGGTGATACTGATATTAATGCAATTGAAGCAGCATTAAAAGATGCAAAAGCAGATAAAAATCGACCATCACTTATAAAAATCAGAACCACAATCGGATATGGATGCACTGCAAAACAGGGTTCTTCAGATGCCCACGGCGCACCACTTGGAAAAGATAACATCATTGAAATGCGTAAAAATCTCAACTGGAATTTTGAAACTTTTGAAATTCCTGAAGAGGTTAAATCTCACATGAGCAAGGTTGCAGATGCGGGAAGTAAAGCTGAAGCAAAATGGACCAGTCTTGTTAATGATTACAAATCAAAATATCCTGAAGATTATAAAAACTATATAAATCAGCTTTCAGATGACCTTCCGGAAGGCTGGGACAGCAATCTTCCCAAATACTCCGTTGACAGCAAACCAATGGCTACACGTGGTCAATCGGGTATTGTGCTTAATGAGCTTGCAAAACATTTTAAAGGTCTATTTGGCGGGTCAGCAGATCTTTCACCTTCAAATCAGACATACATTAAAAGTTCCGGGGATTTTCAAAAAGGTTCATATGAAAATCAGAATTTGAGATTTGGTGTAAGAGAACACGCTATGGGTGCAATCTGCAACGGTATTGCACTTCACAAAAGCGGAATGATCCCTTACTGTGCAACATTTTTAGTATTTGCAGACTACATGCGTAATGCAATCAGGATGTCAGCTCTTTCAAAAGCAGGTGTCATCTATATATTTACCCATGATTCAGTTGCCGTTGGAGAAGATGGACCAACACATCAGCCTGTTGAACATGTTGCATCACTCAGATTAATACCAGATCTTTGTGTAATCCGCCCCGCAGATGGCAATGAGGTTTCCGGAGCATATAAAATAGCAATTCAAAACAGACATCGCCCAACTGTTTTAATTCTCACAAGACAAAATGTTCCCATATTGCAAAACAGTGATGCTGATAAAGTATCAAAAGGCGGTTATATTATTAAGGATTGCAACGGAACACCTGACATAATTTTAATTGGAACAGGTTCTGAAGTTCAACTTTGCATTAAAGCCGCAGATAAATTAGTGACTGAAGGCATAAATGCAAGAGTAGTCTCTCTTCCAAGCTGGGATATATTTGAATCCCAGAGTTCAGAGTATAAAGAGAGCGTACTTCCCTCCTCTATTGATAAAAGATTGTCCGTAGAAGCAGGAAGCAGATTTGGCTGGAATGAATACACTGGAAATAAAGGCGATTCAATATCAATTGACCGGTTTGGAGCAAGCGCACCTGGTGACGAGTGTCTTCACAACTTTGGATTTACAGTGGAAAATGTTCTTGAAAGAGCAAAGAAGCTTTTAAAGTAATAAGATCAGGGCGGTTAGCTCAGCTGGATAGAGCGTTGGCCTCCGAAGCCAAAGGTCGCGGGTTCGAATCCCGCATCGCTCGACCAATAAAAAAGCCTTTCAGACAAACCAGTTTGAAAGGCTTTTTTAACATCAAAATCAATTGCTAAGAAGATTATTAACAATTCGCAATAATACTCAGTGTAATCTGAAATTCTCCATTTTCCCCTCCACGTCTCTACCTTTATCCACGTAAATACACTGCCATGTCGGAAACAAATTACCCTCACATGGTAATATTTCCGTAACTATTGTTAAAAATACTGATTATTCAGTATTGCCAATACATTTTAAAAAAAACAATTTAAAATAGTAAGTGAGTAAAAAAATTAAGTCAAAAAGGACTAACTTGCTTTCATTTTAGCTGAATATTAATTATGCAAATTATAAAATGTTTATTTGCACAACACATTACGAAAAGGAAATTTGATCATGTTGAAAAAAATGTTTATTGTAAGAGCCCTGAGCTCAATTATTGTGTTGGGAGCTGTACTTCCAAATGTAACAGAGGCTGCACAGTTAACCGCTGAGGAAAAACAGGCCCAAAAAGATAACGACAATTTAGAAAAGATTCAAAAGAAGATTGATGAAGGAAAAGCATATTCAAAAGAAGAAGATTATAAAAAAGCAAAAACCAGTTTTAAAAGTGCAACTGGTTATTTTAATAAATTTTCCGATGATTTTGCAGAAAAAGAAGATGTAAAAAACCTTCAAAAAGAGGTTGAACAACTATTGGAAGAAGCCTCCCAAAAAGAAGACGAAGCCGCTGCTGACAAGAAAGATGCAATTAACTTAAGCAGCCTGAACAAGCAAAAAGATAAAGCTGAAGGGTATATTAAAGATGAAAAATATTCTAATGCAATTAAATCAATTGAAACAGCTATAAATGCATATGATAAATTTTCTGATAAATACAAAACAAGTAAAGAAGGTAAAGACTTGCAATCAAACCTTGATGTTATGCTTGCAGATACAAAAAAATCTGCCGAAGACGCTGATCGGGATGAAGATGATGCTCGTATAATTAAGTATATTAAGAGTCGATTGGACACTTTTAATGAAGCTGTTGAAGCGAAGGCGTTTCCAGCCGCTGAGTCCAGTTTGAAAATTGCAACGGAAAAGTTTGAAGAAGTCTCAGCTTTTGGTCAGAAATCAAAAGATGGCAAAGAACTTTTAAAGGAATTTGATAATTGTAAAAAGAAACTTGCTGATGCGAAAAATGCCGATAAAGCAGTAAAAGATTTACAGGAGGCAATTGAAAATGAACACAATAAATTTGATGACTTTTGTAAAGAATACCAAAAAATGTTTGCAGCATTTGACAGAGTAAAAGCAAACGATTTTGAATTCAATATTGATATTGCAGATGCCGAAGAGATGCAAAAACAGTGGGATAAGTTTGTAAAAGGAGAAAACGAGTTAAAAACTATTGCCAAAAACATGATTGAGCAAAAAGATGACTATAAAGCACGAGGAATGACAATTCAGGATGTTTTTGAGATTTACAAAAAGAAAACAGAATACAGGGATAAATATATTTCAAAAGTAGCTGATATTTGGCTCGATAAAATGATTGATTCTCGCAAGGACGTTATTGATAATTTTCAAAAAGATGGAGATATGTGGTTTTCATGGGTTGAAAAAGTATATGGTGAAAATTACAATACAACTGATGAAGGTGTTGTGATTGTCCAATCATTGTATAAATGGATTGGTAAAGCGGCACCTAATGATAAAATAAAAACAATTGCAGATTATAAAGGAAAAATAAGAGAAACTTTGAAAAAAGCAGCAAGTAAAAATAAGTGGAATCAAAAAGATTTCTCTTATACAGACAGCCAAATCAAGAAATTTGCTGACCAGATTGCAAAAAAAGAAGGTGCAAAACTTGTTGGTGCCGGAATTGCTAAAAATGCCCCCTGGAATCTTGTTCGCGATGAGTACAGCAAAGCTCCCCTGTTCAAATTTGCAAACGGCAGAATTGTACTGCAATATAAAGATGAAGACTTTGCCCGCGGATACGTTGTCAGTTTCAAAAAAGAGTTTGATGGTGAAAAGTATACTGAAATTTCAAGTTACTCTTTTGAAAAACAAGTGATTCCATTCAAAAAATAAATCTATATATCCCCGGCCCCGGATATAGTTTCGCCATTCGAACCCATGATTATGTGAAGTGTGATCTGTAGCAACTCCATCTTGTTTACGACGGAAGAATAGTCGTCCTATTTTTTTTTGGAAAGAGTCGAAGTGGATTTTTTAACGCCGGGAAGTACTGAGGGCCGAGCGCCTGGCAAAACCGAGGGGCGTGCACCGGGCAACATCGACGGTCTGGGTGGAGGAGCTGCTGAGGTTCGTACAGGTGGAGGCATCACAGAAGAGCGAGGTGGAGGTGTCACAGACGGGCGAGATGAGACACCCGGAATCGGGGCATCTTTATCATCATCCAGATCATCCAAATCAATCTCGGCTGTTGGCTCGTCGGGAAGCAAATGGTCTGATTCAATTTCAAGCATCTCTTCTGTTTCCTGTGCAAATTGATCTATCGATGCATTTTGAGATGCAGTAACAGAGGGTAGTGCGTAGTCCTGTAATTTTGACGGCTGAGGTGCAGGTAATCCGGACATGTTCTGATTGTCTCTATCCAGCCCAAGTGGTGAAAAGTACGTTTTGTTGGCATCGGTCAGTTCACTGAGTTTATCAAAAAGCTCACTTTTGGATATAAACACTTCTTCACGGCGGTCATCTCCAAGCACCCGTTTTAAAACCAGCTCAGTTGGTGAAAGTGAATTATGGGAAATATCGAGAACAACAGGGGTCATTTGCTCCAGCAGCCAAAATACCAGTTCGTGGGGTTCGGCAAACGTTGCAAGGGATTCTGAGCCAATGGTCGCTGAAGTTAGTTTGACCCTGCTGACAGCAATATCTTCCACAGCATTGAGCAACCCCAAATAGAGCTTGCGCAGTTTTTCTTCACCCACTGCCAATACTTTATAAGGAGTTGAGTCTTCCTGCTGTTTAGTGATTCGTGTAACATAAACAGAGTCGCTTTTAACCAGTATATCATATCCTGGCTGCCCCTCTTTGTGGCTGCCTCGCAGCGATATTAATGTGCCTTCATCCTTTTGAACAAACCCGGTTACAAACTCTTTGCTTAAATTTTGTGAAACAATTTTACTGGTTCGTTTTAACCAGCCACCACCGTCAGGCAAATCCACCTGAAGATCCGGCTGGAGACTCTCCACTTTAAATGGTTCACTAAAAAGGTTGCCGGACGGCACTGACAAATCCATGTCAAACTTTATAAAACCATCACTTACAGCGTTAAGGCTGCATACATAATTGCCTGTTTCATTTGCAGTAACCTTAACGTGATTTACACTATTTGGAAAATCACTGGAGAGCAGTATTTTTTCAACACGGGGCACATTTGCCGCCCTTTCGGACTTGATTTCCGCCATAGAACGATCGGTGAAACTTTTAAGTTCAGTGTTGATTTGACTTTGAGTATTTGCGATTTCTCTTCCACAAGCAGCCTGAATATTTTGACACAAAGCGTTACCAATAGTGGTCACCTGTGCAGCTTTGGCCTCTTCAACCAGTTTGCTCACACTCTGTTCAATCACAGCAACCCGTCCACGTTCGTCATCAACATTGCGTTCTTCTTGTTTAATAGCCTCATGCAAACCAAAAATTTTAGTTTCAGATTGCAGAACACTGACCGAAAAATCCAAAGCGAGTCGTAAAAACTCCAGGTAGTTCTGACTTAAATTCGAGACATTGCTGTTTCCGTATAAATATTTCATTAGATGCCCTCTTAATTTCCTGGCAAAAAGTAATTAGCCTTAATGACTGA
>JAFGVO010000292.1 GCA_016937935.1 Deltaproteobacteria bacterium
GGCTAAAAAAGTGGCACAACTGGCACGATTGACAGGGCTGTGCCGGTTAATTGTGTCAGTTAAAACAAGGCTGACTGGCCTCCGTCCGGAAACGGTCCTGTGTCCGGGAATGAGTCCGGGAATGAGTCCGGGAACATTAAACTTTATCCCCATGCCGATGGGCCTCCGTCCTGGTTAGCTGGTTAGCCTGGTTAGCTCTGGTTCGCTGGTTTGGGGCCGGGAACAGGTAGAACTGGGCTCGGATAGGTACTAAATAATATTAGCTATTGACCCTTTCATTTAAGTGGTTTTATTAAACTATGAAAACATTTTATCAAGGAGTCACCAATGACAAAAACACTATCCAGAATGCCTGAACTTGGAACTAAAGCACATCCATTTAGTCTTCCTGATGTAGTTTCGGGGGACATTATAAAAACAGAGGACTTAAATATTCAAAAGGGATTTCTAGTCATTTTTTTAAGCCGCCATTGTCCATATGTTAAACATGTTATTAAAGGTATTGCTGATTTAGGAGCAGACTATAAAAATGCCGGCATAGACATTATTGCAATCAGCTCAAACGACATTGATAAATATCCTGATGATGCCCCTCATAAATTAAAGGAAATGGCACAAGAATATAAATTTAATTTCCCAGTCTGCTTCGACGAATCCCAGAAAACTGCTAAAGCCTATGGTGCAGCCTGCACACCTGATTTCTTTCTGTACAATAAAAACAGTGAGCTTGTTTACAGAGGCCAGCTTGATGACAGCAGACCCGGAACAGAAATTCCGGTGACAGGAAAAGACTTGAGAGACGCAATTGATAAACTTCTTAAAAATGAAGAAATTTCACCTATCCAAAAACCAAGTATAGGATGTAATATAAAATGGAAGCAAGGCAACGAACCTGAATATTTTCTGTAACAATTTTCAAAAAATATAAACTAATTGTGGACTTCTAATATGTTCTTAACCTTTAGTCATATGCACATTAAGCATATTGGCAAGTTCTGATTTTATAAATGGCTTGCAGATACTTCCTTTAAATCCGTAATCTTGAGGATTAGACATTACAGGATTTTCCCCATAACCACTGGCTACCAAGACAGGTGTTTCATCATTAAGTTTTCTTATTTCTGCAACAGCTTCCAATCCTCCCATATAACCAGGGACTGTAAGGTCAAAAATCATTCCTGCCAGACTCCTGTTGGCTTTAATTTCACTTGCAAAAAAATCGACTGCATCATTACCGTTTTCTTTTTGAACCACTTTATAGCCAAAAGATTCGAGCATAATGCTCAAAGTTTCCCTTATCAATTCATCATCATCCATTACTAAAAATACACCTTCTCCTTTATGCGTGCTGCTTATTGTTTAAGATTCAGCAATTGGAGATTCAGAAAATGATGGAAGATATATGTGAAAAGTACTTCCTTTGCCAGGTTCTGACTCTGCAACAATACAACCATCATGACGAGTGACAATTGAGTAACAGGTAGCAAGACCAAGTCCATGTCCCTTAGGCTTTGTAGTAAAAAAAGGATCAAAAATACGAGAAAGATAATTTAAGGGAATACCAATACCGGAATCCTGTATGGAAATTTTAACATAATTGCCCGACTCAAGTGCGGGGTGCTCGTTTTTATTTAGGGTAATATTACGTGCAGTAATATTAATTACTCTGCCATAAGGCATGGCCTGCTGAGCATTAATTATAATATTGTCAAAAACCTGGCCAAGCTGATTCTTGTCAAAACTACACTTCAACAACTCATCCTGAATGTCGTACTGACATGAAACAGATGAACCGCTTAAAGCAAATTGTGCGGTCTCCATTAAAAACGGGAAAAGCGTTTGTACTTTTTTAATCGGTGTACCGCCCTTGGCAAAAGTCAATAATTGCTGAGTAAGTCCCCTTGCCCTGTCAATTGCGCCTGTTGCCTTGGAAAGATAACGGGATACATTCTCATCCTGTGATCTTGCATTTGCAAGATCAATGTATCCAAAAATTCCACCTAATAGATTATTAAAATCATGGGCAATACCTCCCGCGAGAAGTCCTAAAGATTCAAGTTTTTGAGAATTGAAAAGCATTTCCTCCATACGCTTTTGTTCGGATATATCCCTGTTTATTCCAGTCATTCGTATGGCTTTGCCATTATTATCGCGAATAACCATACCGTCAGCCTTAATATGAACAATAGTCCCATCAGGATGCATGACTCTGAATGTCGTATTGAAATCCTGTTTCCCTTCAATTGCTATATCACATTCATCTATAGCTCTTTGTTTATCATCCTGATGAAGGCCTGTTACCCATGCATCAATATTATTTGAAAATGTATTCCTGCTAATTCCGTAAAGCTCAAACATGCGATCATTCCAAACCATTGAATCATTAACCAGGTCCCAATCCCAAATGCCCAATCGACCTGACTCAGTAGCCAGCTCAAGCCTTTTTGTTGACGCAATCAATTCCTTTTCCATCTGCTTGCGTTCAGTAATATCGTACGATAAGACCATTATCCCTTCAACTTTTCCCTGGCTGTTAAAACCAGGGACATAATTCACACTAATCCATCTTTTACCGTCTTTAATCGTAAACTCATTTTCATAAGAAGCTGAACGGCCTGCACGTACTTCATCGATATACTTTAACGCATACTGATAATTAGACTCTCCAATTATCTCTCTTATATGCTTTCCAACAATTTCATCGTATGAGCGCTTAAAATTTTTTTCAAAAAGTTTATTTACAAATTTATAGCGAAGATCATCTATTCCAACATAAGCAATGTTTCCCGGAATATTATTGATTATAAAAAGCAAAGCCTTTTCACTTTGCAAAACAGATTCTTCCTGCTTAAAATTTTGTTTACTGTTGCTATTAACATGCGATGAATTATCGCTATTTAAATCTTTGGCCATAAATTAACCCTCTCTTAAAAATAAACAATTACCATTTAATGGTAATATAGCATTCATTTTATATTAGTAAAAAGATGTTTCCAACAACTCTATTTTTTATGCATTTAATAAAGATAAGAATTTTTAAACACAGTTACCAGGAGCATTCACCATCATCACAAGTATAGGCCCCGCCACCAGAACATTCTATGGGCATATTTCCTGATTGGCAGGTAATATTACATCCATAACAGTTTACCTTGCAGCTGCCGGTACAAGTTATGTTACAGCTTCCAAAATTGCTGCATGAAGCAACACTTCCGCTTCCTGCTGTTCCATCACATGAGCCCACGCTTTCACAGTATAGGTCACAGTTGTCACCACAGGTATGGATACAGTGAGTGGCCCTCTGACAATTAACGGTGCAGAAATCATCGCAATAGGTTTCACATGTTTCTAAATCTCCACAACCCATGTCGCAATTATCATAGTCCCCGCAATCCATTGGACAGACATTCTGATTACCGCATGAACATACACCATCATGGCAATAAGGAGAGTCATGTTTGCAGCCTATAAATAAAAAAGTTACAAAAACAAGCATTATAAAATTTATAAATATTTTAATCATAATATGGCACAGTATCAACAATAAATAAAATATTCAATTAACATCATTGCCTGACAAACAGATTCAAGCTTAAAAAAATCTCAAACTTGCCCTAATAAGCTGCGACATGATAGATGTTTATGAGCTGGAAATATTATTTAATAATTAAGTTAAAATGGTAAATAAATGGCTGGAAAATCTACAGTAAAAAATAAAAAAAATTTAGAGAGTGATTTATATCAGGGGGTAAAAACATTTCTAGAAACTTTAGGATATGAAGTTAAAGGTGAAATTCTGGACTTCGACGTAACAGCAATTGGAAAAGATGACACGCTTCTGGCGGTAGAGTTAAAACTGACTCTTAATATAAAATTAATTATTCAGGCGATAGAACGTTTATCAATTGTTGATTTTGTATATCTTGGAATCCCGGATACGGACACTTTTTACAAAAAAAACAGGCGAAGTGTTACAAAGCTTCTTCAGTATCTGGGCCTTGGATTATTACTGGTTAATGTTAATAAAAACAGTGCCTGCCCCGCCATATATCCAACAGAATATAAACCCAGAAAACTTAAAAAAAAACGCACACAATTAATAAAGGAGTTTAACGAACTATCCGGAGATCCCAACCTTGGAGGCAGCTCAACCAGACATAAAAAAATGACTGTCTACAGGCAGAAAGCATTACAGATTGCCGCACATTTAATTGAAAAAGGATGCGACAAGGCTAGTAATGTAAGGGATGCCACAGGGCTTGAGAATGCAAGAGATATACTCTATCAAAATCACTACAAATGGTTTGACCCTCTTGGTAAAGGAATCTACAAAATCAATAAACTGGGTGTTCAGGAATTTAGCAACTGGAAAAAACTGTTAAAATAAACAAACTTCACTAATTTCAATTAACTCATTCAGGCTGGGTTGCTGTCTGAAAATATTACAACTGAATTCAGCCCCAATTATCATTATAACTGTTATTGTTCGTCAGTTTGCTCTGCATTGAATTCTTTTGTGAATTCATCTGTGAATGTATAAAAACACCGTAGCCCTCTTTGTCCTGTTTCTTGATATGAGAGATTAGCCAGTCTTTTAAAAATGCAAAAATATCTGCTGCTGCAATTCTTTCACCTGACTTAATCTGTGCAGCCACCTCACCAACTTTATTAACAAAATTAACATGAATTTTCTTATGGGCTGCAAGTTCCGGATATCCATATTTTCGCTGAATGTCTTCTTCTGATTTAAAATGATATTGCGTGTAGTCAACCAGTTTATCAACAACATTTGCAATTATATTTTGGTCGCTGTTTTTCTGCATAGCTGTAAATAACTCATTTATAAGACTGACAAGCTGTTTATGCTGATCATCAATATTTTCAATATTAATATTCAAATCATCTGTCCACCTTATAAGCCCACCACTTTGGCTGCCTTTAAGTGCAAACTTCTGTAAAAGTGAAAACAGATCACTTGACTGGTCAGCAAGTTTTACACAAACAGTTGCACTGTCCTCAGCTGTAGCTGAATTCTGCTGAATTACCTGATCAATCTGAGAAAGCCCAATATTTATCTGGCTCACACCAACAGCCTGTTCTTTGCTTGCCGTTGCAATCTCATCAATAAGTGTAGATACATTTATTATGCTCTCCTCAACCTGCTTCATCGCTTTAGAGGTTTTTTGTGCAACATTTGAACCGCGAGTGGCTTTTTCAACCGAACTTTCTATAAGTTCAGTCGTCTCTTCAGCAGCCTTGGAACTTCTATGTGCAAGATTTCTTACCTCTTCGGCAACAACGGCAAAACCTTTTCCATGTTTACCGGCCCTTGCCGCTTCAACAGCAGCATTTAAAGCAAGCAGATTTGTCTGAAAAGCAATTTCATCAATAACTTTTATAATTTTACTGATATTTTTACTGGATTCACTAATGCTGTCCATTGCAACAATCATTTCATCCATCTGCATACTGCTCTGCTTTGCAGCATCACTTGCACCATCGGCAAGCTGATTTGCCTTGGAGGCATTTTCTGCAGCTGTATTAATCTGACTTGAAATTTCACTCATAGATGCACTAATTTCTTCAAGTGATGCTGCGGATTCAGTTGACCCCTGAGAGAGTTTTGTACTTGAATCAGCTACATCATCAGCATTTACATTAATCTCTTTTCCTGCAACCTGTATTGTATTCATTGTGGTATTCAACTCATCTCTTAACTGAGCAAGGGAGCCTCTCAATAAATCTCTTTCATCTTTTGCATTTAAATCAAAAGTAAGATCACCCTGGGCCAACTGAATTAATGGGGACATAATCTCCCGCTCAAGAACATCAGCAAAATTATTGAGATCTTTTGCCATTTTTCCCAGTTCATCAGCTCTGCCGTCATCAATACGCCTGTTTATATGCCCTTTTTCCATAGACTGAATCATACTGATGATTGTATTTAACACCTTTATAATATTCATTCCTGATAAATATCCCACACCAATTGCAACTGCAAAACTTAAAGCCAATCCCCATAAAATAATACTTCTGGCAGTTTTCAAATCTTCTACACTCTTTATAGCTTCACTTTTAGAAGAATTCTCTAATGCGGACAGTGACCCGGCCATTTTTTCAATTGATTCTATTGAACTGGAATAATAGCCTATGGAGACAACAGAAAATATTGTCATTACAAATACCGCAGACATTGCTATCAAAATCATCTTTTGTTTTATTGAAAAATTCATATATACCTCTCCCCTAAAAAAACAGGTAAATACAATAACGGCAAATTTAACTTTTTATTAATAAAGGATTTTCAGATATTACTATTTTTAAACTGTTTTACCACGAACAACAATATGTTCCAGGAATTCTTCCAACAGCTCCATCACCAAAACAGAAGCCTGAACCCGCAGGACATGGCCATTGTGCAGGAGTCATACATTCAATAACTTTAACAGATTTCATCTTGCAGCTTCCCATAACTGCATCCTCATCACAGATATGATTAAAAGTATCTACATCAAGATCAAAGTGTGGATGACTGTTGCTCATACACCAGTCGCAAGTCTGCTGAGCAGCACAGGTTTCACCCCCAGCTCCAAGAGACGGAACAGTTCCAATGCAGGGACATCCGGGTGTTATTTCATCAGGCTCCGGAACATCACCAACCATGCAGTTACCACACTCCTCCATGCCACTGCCGCAATCACAATAACCTGCACATCTGTCAGTAATTGCGACCACAGCTTTTTTACCTGTACTACCTTCAATTTCATAACAGAGCCCGGACGCAGGAGTAAGGCCAAGTCCCCATTCACTTAGATAATTTCCACTGCTATCCTTTGCAAGACGACTATTTCCTCCCATCAAGGGAGAAAGAGCCACAATACCAAGGCAGGTTGATGATTTATCCTTAAAACAATAAGGTATTCCAAGTTTTGCCTTAACGGCCTCCCTTACTTCTGTTGTTGCATACTCAATTGTTCCCTGACATCCGCCAGTATCTGTCAGCTGACAATACCAGGTTGCCCAGGCTTCAGGATTAGTTTTAAGACCATCATATCCTGACTTATAAGTACATTCTCCATCAATTCCATTTTCACAAGTTCCTAAATCAGCCTGACATGTCTCCATATTGCAAATGGTTTTGGGCAGACATAATTCAATATCGTCTGTCACATTTAATATCTTCCCCTTGTTTCCCCATCCGCAAGGTGTTCCATCAGAAGGATTTGATATTTGAGTATCCGTATCAGTGTCAGTATCCGTATCACTGTCAGTGACCCCAGGGGAATTGCTGTCTGTAGATAAAATATCCACATCTCCGCCACTATCTACACCTGTTCTGTCGTTTGGTGAATTACAGCCATACGATATTAATAAAACCAATACAAATAATTTATAAAAATTAAATAATCTCATGAAACTCTCCTTTATTTAAATGCAGCAAATGTGTTCCAGACTAATCGCTGCAATTATCCTTAAAATATTCTACAGGCAATTTTACATGGTGTATATTGAAAATTTATAAAGAAAACCTATTGAATAAATTTAATATTTTCAACTCCCGGTGTGGGAACAGTCAAAAACCAGTCATCGCTAAAATTACCTGTTGCAAAGCCGTCGGGGTAACGCCCAAGAGATTCTGTTTCACCTGGACTATCAAGAATATCAGATATTGTCCCCTGCATAATATTCAAAGAGTCATCACTTCCGGTTAAAAAAACCTCTGAAAGTTCGCTTTCGTAACAAAAAGAGTCAATAACTTCTAAAGTTTTAACATTTATAAGGGCAACACCATCAGGGCCGTTCTGAATTACGCCGTCACTAATTGTGATATTAGGAACTTCCAGCAAACTGGTAACTGCACTGTTTCCAACAACCATAAAACTTTTTCCTAAAAGATAATTGAGACAATCCTGAAGCATATATCTTTTATATTCAGTCATATTAAACCCGTTAAACAGAACAAGTGCAATATCACTAAGATTCACACTGCAATCAAAACTGTTGTATATTTCTATAAATTCCATATTATCAACACCATCCATATCATAATCAATCTCATTAATAAGAAGCCCGTTTATACAGCTGTCTAAAATTGTATCAGTGTCACTATCTGTTATTAAATCAGTTTCACTATCTGAAGAGTGTACAGTACCTGAATCAGTTTCGTTATCTGTAGATTGGGCTGAATCTGAATCAGTTTCAAAAACTGTGTCTATTGCCATTAAAGTATCTGTCTCATCGTCTGCAGCTTTAACTTCTTCAGTTTCAATCTCGTAAACTGAATCTTCCTCCCCTTCAGAATCTTGATTTTCCACCGTATCACTCTTTGAAATAATTTTTATATCAGAGTCACCTTTCTCAAAAACACCTGTTGATGTATCTTCAACCACTGCTTTTGATCCTGACCCATTACCTGTGCACCCAGCAAACGCAAATACAACAATTAACATTAAAATAACTTTTTTCATTTTTACCTCCATTAAAAAAACGGACAAAATTATCCGGCGGAGGTATATCGACCGTTTGGATACAAATTGTGCGTATTTCGCAAA
>JAFGVO010000293.1 GCA_016937935.1 Deltaproteobacteria bacterium
AATTTACCCACAGATTATTCTGAAGACCCTAATTTTTTTGTATTTCTCGTTTGAAAGAATTGTTTTTTAGATGTAACTTGCCCGCACCAGGCTGTTTTACAGTTTATATTTAAAGAAGTGTATTTATGAATATTTCAGTTGTACAAATCGTTAAGTACCCAAAATTATTTAGAAAGGTAGTAGTAATATGTCAGAAAAAGTGATGAACCGCTGGCTTGTGGTTCTAGGCGCAGTATTAATTCAGCTTGCACTAGGTGCAATTTACGCATGGTCAGTATTTACCCCCAACTTAAAATCCAGTGGATGGAGCGCAGCAGATACTCAGTATGTTTTTTCTGCAGGTCTGGTCACTTTTGCTATAATCATGGTTTTTGCCGGTCGCATGATGCCCAAATTTGGTCCTCGTAAACTGGCAATTTCAGGTGGTGTTGTTTTAGGACTTGGATATCTGGTTGCCGGTCTTATGAAAACAACTGATTTCCTCCCAATCTTTATTCTGGTTGGTATTGTCGGCGGCGCAGGAATCGGTCTTGCTTATGTTGTTCCTGTAGCTGTTGGTACAAGATGGTTTCCGGACAAAAAAGGTCTCATTATGGGGCTCGCAGTTGCCGGTTTCGGTTTTGGAGCAACCGGCTGGGTCAAGGCTGCGGGAGCCTGGGGGCATCTCATCGAAAACATGGGTATTTCTACTACTTTTGTAATTTACGGAGCTGCTTTTTTAGTAATGGTTGTACTTGGCGGACTTTTCATGGTTTTTCCACCCGAAGGCTGGAAGCCCGAAGGCTGGAATCCTCCTGCGGAAAAAAGTGGCGTTGCAGCATCAGGTTCTGTAAATTTTACAAGTTTGCAGATGCTTAAAACCCCTCAGTTTTTTATGATTTTCTTCTGCTTTGTAGCTGGCGGCGGTGCAGGACTTATGAGTATCGGACTTATGAAACTCTATCCCATGCAGGCCCTTCAGGCAAATGGATTAAGCGAGGCAGCTGCAAGTGCGGCGGCTGGAACAGCAATGGCTGTTTTCTTCTCCCTTGCAAACGGTTTAGGAAGAATCGGCTGGGGGGCAATGAGTGATAAACTTGGAAGAAAATTATCCATTGTTATCATGCTTGCCACTCAGGGTCTTATTGTTTTAGCTTTTCCTAAAATGGCTGGTTCAGAGAATCTTCTGTTTCTGGGAGCAGCAATTATCGGTTTTAACTTTGGGGGCAATTTTGCTCTTTTTCCATCAATTACTGCTGATACTTTTGGAAACAAATTTGTTGGACAGAACTATCCATGGGTTTTTCTTGCTTACGGCGTAGGCGGTATTGCAGGCCCGATTATGGGAGGTAAATTAGGAGGAATGGGAAATTTCCCGTTGGCATTTACAATAAGCGGCGGTGCAGTACTTGTAGCTGCTGTTGTTGCGGCACTTATCAAACCGGCCAAACTGGCTGAATAATTTTTATAATGGCTGTATATTTGCGGTTATTCAATTTTTTTATTTAAAGGGTAAATCCCTAAAAACGAAGAGGAGTCAAATCATGGCAGACAAATTTGAACCAAATGCACAATTCAGAGATAACGCATGGATCAAAAGCATGGACGAGTACCAAGAGATGTATGATCGTTCAATCAATGATCCCGATGGATTCTGGGCCGAGCAGGCAGAGCAGTTTCACTGGTTTAAAAAGTGGGATAAAGTTCAGAGCTACAATTACGATCGTCGTAACGGCAAAATCAATATTGAGTGGTTTGCAGGCGCAAAAACCAATATCGCATACAACTGTCTTGACAGACACCTTGATACAAGAGGTGATCAGGTTGCAATTATCTGGGAAGGAAACGATCCTTCCGAAAACAGAAAAATCACATACAAAGAGCTTCACGAAGAAGTATCTAAATTTGCTAATGTTTTAAAAGCAAAAGGTGTTAAAAAGGGAGACAGAGTTTCTCTTTATATGCAGATGATTCCTGAGCTTGCTGTTGCAATGCTCGCATGTGCAAGAATTGGCGCAATTCACTCAATAGTTTTTGGTGCCTTTTCTGCTGATGCACTTGCGGGCAGAATCAGTGACTCGGATTGTAAAATTATTATTACTCAGGATACAGGCTTAAGAGGAACGAAAAATAATGTTCCCATGAAAGCTAATGCTGATAAAGCTGCTGAAAAAGCCGGATGCGTTGAAACAATTATTGTTGTTAAACGTACAGGCAACGAAGTTGAGATGCAGGATGGACGCGATGCATGGTGGAGCGATGAGATGGCTAAAGTTTCTACTGACTGCCCTGCTGAAGAGATGGATGCTGAAGATCCCTTATTTATTCTCTACACATCAGGTTCCACCGGGAAACCAAAAGGCGTTCAGCACAACGTTGGCGGCTACATGGTTTATACCGCCATTACTCATAAATACATTTTCGATTATCATGATGGTGATGTTTACTGGTGTACAGCTGATATTGGCTGGGTAACAGGACACTCATACATTGTTTACGGACCACTTCAGAATGGTGCTACAACTATTATGTTTGAAGGTGTTCCCACATATCCCGAACCCGACCGCTTTTGGGAAGTATGTGAAAAATACAAAGTAAATCAGTTTTACACAGCTCCTACAGCTATTAGAGCACTTATGGGTCAGGGAGAACAATGGGTTACAAAACGTGATCTCTCAAGTCTTAAATTGATTGGATCCGTTGGTGAGCCTATCAATCCAGAAGCATGGATGTGGTACAATAAATATGTTGGCGGCGGTAAATGTCCTATCGTTGATACATGGTGGCAGACAGAGACCGGCGGTATTCTCATTACTCCACTCCCTGGTGCATGGGGAACAAAACCAGGCTCTGCAACACTTCCATTCTTTGGTGTAAGCCCTGTAATTCTTGAGCCCGAATCAGGAAAAGTTCAGACAGAGACAGTTGCCGAAGGTGTACTTGCAATCGACAAACCATGGCCTGGCCAGATGAGAACCATTTATGGTGATCATGAGCGTTTTGAAGAGACATACTTTGATATGTATAAAGGTTACTATTTTACCGGTGACGGCGCAAAACGTGACGAGGACGGATATTACTGGATTACCGGACGTGTTGATGATGTTATTAATGTTTCGGGACACAGAATGGGTACTGCAGAGGTAGAGAGCGCACTTGTATCTCATCCTAAAGTTGCAGAGGCTGCTGTTGTTGGTTATCCCCACGATATTAAAGGTCAGGGAATCTACACCTACGTTACATTAAATGTTGGTGAAGAGTACACTGATGCACTTAAAAAAGAGCTGGTTGCTCACGTTCGTAACGAAATTGGACCAACCGCTTCTCCAGATATTATTCACTGGGCACCAGGTCTTCCTAAAACCCGTTCAGGAAAAATCATGCGTCGTATTCTTCGCAAAATTGCTGAAAACGACACAGGAACAATCGGCGACACATCAACACTTGCTGATCCTTCAGTGGTTGAACACCTGATTGCCAACGACCCCCGTAAATAAAACTTTCTTATAAAATAAATTCTAATAATTAAGTTTTTTAAACTTATTATCTTACTATTGTGTGAAAATTCTGAGTGTTCAGTTTTGATGATATATCTTTTAGAGTTTGAAGCCACTGTTTATCAATAGTCCCGTTTATATCTGTCCCTGGTTGAAGATATAATTTTTTTAGATACAGGCTTTCGGTTGCTTCTTTATGGTTTGCAATAGCTGCTATTTTTTTAAGGTCATTTTTTGTATGTAACCAGCTGTATGAGGTTGTTCTAAATTCGCCAGCTGTTTGGGATGACTTTATTAGCTCAATTGAATCCTTGATTTTTTTAATATCTTTAAATCCTCCAGTTGCAGATTTGTATTTATTAAAAGGGGCTTTAATGTCCATTGCCACATAATCAATAAGACTGTTATCTAAAAGATGTTTCAGCATTTTAGGGTTGGAACCGTTTGTATCAAGTTTGATTTTAATGTTTTTATCAGCGATCTCTTTTATAAAATCAACCAGATTTTTATGAACTGTAGGCTCTCCCCCTGTAATTACTAGGCCATCAATAAATGGATTGTTTTTAATCATTGTTTTAACCTCAGTAATAGAAAACCCTTTGGCCTCTTTAATTAAAGGAATGAGACTTTTATTATGACAATAGGGACAGTTGAAATTGCACCCCTGAGTGTAAACAATTGAAGCTGCATGTCCCTTGTAGTCGCTTAGTGTTAAATCTAAAAATCCTGAAAAAATCATCTCATCCACCTATGGTAAAAAGGGTGCGTTTTTCAAACTCTTTTGCTTTTCCTTCATTCCACTGGTTTATTGGTCTTAAGTAACCCACTACCCTTGAATAAATCTCACAGTCTTCACCACATGTGGGGCAGGTTTCGACTTTTCCGGATAAATAACCATGGGTACTGCAGATGCTGAATGTAGGAGTTATTGTGAAGTAGGGCATTTTACAGCTGTTGCATATTTTTTTTATAAACTCTTTAACACTTTTTGTGTCACTGCTGGCTTCTCCTGTAAAAACGTGAAGAACTGTTCCTCCTGTGTATTTTGATTGGAGGAGATCCTGGTGTTTAATTACGTCAACAACATTACCTGTAAATGCCGTGGGCAGCTGAGTTGAATTTGTGTAGATTTCATTTTTGTATTTTTCATCAATAAATCCTTTTTCCTGATCGAGTTTTAACAGACTGTAAGCTGTACTCTCTGCAGGAGTGGCTTCAAGATTGTAGTAGTTTCC
The DNA here is from genome assembly GCA_016937935.1 of Deltaproteobacteria bacterium. Classification (GTDB taxonomy): domain Bacteria; phylum Myxococcota_A; class Polyangia; order JAAYKL01; family JAAYKL01; genus JAFGVO01. The sequence goes on from JAFGVO010000293.1 coordinate 4,712, forward strand.
TGTTTCTTCCTGAAAAGTTTCGAGAGTATCTCTTATAAAATCCATTACATCCAATGCAAAAGATTTACCCTGGTCTGTTTCGATTCCGGTACCCAAAAGGTTTGAACAGGCTTCATGCATGCCCACAATGCCTATTGTTGAAAAGTGGTTGCTCCAGTAGCTTCCAAATCTTTTAAAAATATCTCTCAGGTAAAAACTTGTATATGGATAAAGATTTTTTGAGGTAAATTTTTCTAAAACTTTTCGTTTTATTTCCAGACTCTCTTTGGCCATAATTAATCTCTGTTTTAAAATTGTAAAAAAGTCATCTTTAGTCTCTGATTGAAAACCGATTCGCGGAAGGTTAATTGTTACAACGCCAATAGAACCCGTAAGAGGGTTTGCCCCAAACAGGCCTCCTCCACGTTTTTTCAACTCTCTTGTATCAAGTCTTAGGCGGCAGCACATTGAACGGGCATCATCCGGGGATATGTCGGCATTTACAAAGTTTGCAAAATAGGGGATTCCGTACTTTGCGGTTGCTCTGAAAACTGGCTCAATTTCAGGATTGTCCCAGTTGAAATTACTGTCAATATTAATAGTGGGAATGGGGAAAGTAAAAACTCTTCCGCTGGCATCACCTTCGGAGAGCACTTCAAAAAGGGCTCTGTCAATAAGTAGCATCTCTTTTTCAAATTCTCCATACCTGTGATTTTGAAGCTCTCCGCCAATTACAACATACTCATCTTTTAATGTTGATGGCGGGTTTAAATCCACAGTGATATTTGTAAATGGAGTCTGAAATCCCACTCTTGTAGGTACATTAAGGTTAAAAACAAATCCCCTTACAGCCTCTTTAATTTCTTTAAAAGTTAAACCGTCTTTTCTTACAAATGGAGCTAAAAGTGTATCAAAATTTGCAAGAGCCTGTGCTCCGGCGGCCTCCCCCTGAAGAGTGTAAAAGAAATTTACAATCTGCCCAAGAGCGCTTCTAAAATGATTTGCAGGCCTGCTCGCAGCTTTTCCTGCAACTCCTTTAAATCCGTTTCTCAAGAGATCCTGAAGATCCCATCCAACACAGTAAACACTTAATAGTCCCAGATCGTGAATATGAAAATCTCCGTTGTTGTGTGCCTCTCTAATATTGTGGGGATAGATCCTGTTAAGCCAGTACTCTTTAGATACCGCAGAAGATATGTAGTGGTTAAGACCTTGCAGCGAAAATGACATGTTACTGTTCTCTTTTACCTGCCAGTCAAGTTTTGAGAGATAATTATCCACAAGAGCGGTGCTCTGTTTTGAAAAAAGCTGCCTTAACAGTGCATGTTGATCCCTGTATAAAATATAGGCTTTAGCACTTTTCTTGTAGGGTGAATCAAGGAGAACCTCTTCTGCAATATCCTGTATTGTTTCAATTGAAGGTGTTTCTTCACCAGTGCTGTGAAGCATTGATAGTATCTTGTAAGAAAGTCTTCTCCCATCGTTAGTATTAAACTCACCTGTTGCCTGGCCTGCTTTTGTAATTGCGTTCTCAATTTTTAATAGATTGAAATTTTTTAGATTACCGTTTCGGTCCCTTACAAATTTAATGGGGTTAAGTTCTGCGGCTTCGTTTTTAAGGTTTAAATCCTGTCTCATTTTGGCTCCCTGCTCTGGAACCAGACCTTTTCAAGATGATGTATTATTAGAAAAATAGAAATGATAATATTCATCTCCAATCACCTCTCCCTCGAAGGTCTGGAATGTTAATTCGCAAATGTGCGAAAATATTATCGGCAGGTCTTCGGACTTTCAGGCTAAAACCTACTTATCGCTGCTTCCCGGCTAAAAGAGCCAGTGCAATAGTGCGATGTTCGTTCCTGATTACCGCTGCGGGGCAGTTCCGGATTCTCACCGGATTCCCATCTTAGTCAATGCAAACCATTTTGCTTTGCAACCGATAATGCTACTATATCTAGTGTTGTAATGTTTTGTCAATACTATATGTTGTGGTTTGCATGTATTGTTTACGTTTACATAATAAAAACAATATCTATATTTGAGAATATTTAAGGATTTAAAAAGAAAAAAAGTTGAGGCGCCGACCAGATTCGAACTGGTGATGGAGGTTTTGCAGACCACTGCCTTACCGCTTGGCTACGGCGCCATTAAGAGCGCATACGTTTTAGCACTCCTGATTCTATTGTCAATATTAAAAAATGTATTATTTGTTTCTGAAAATAATACGACCTTTTGTAAGATCATATGGGGAAACTGCAATTCTGACAGAGTCTCCTAGGACAATTCTAATTCTGAATTTTCTCATTTTACCTGCAAGGTGTGCAAGCACTACAAGGCCTGAATCAAGCCGAACGCGGAATTTTCCGCCGGCCAGGACCTCTTCAACTACTCCGTCTAACTCAATATGTTCCTGTTTGGGCATCTTTCACCATCTTTTACGCAGCATATGCGTATGAAAATTTAGAATGCAACTTATGTGGTTTTTGGTAACAGGTCAACAATCATTTATGCAAATTTTAAATAAAAGAGCTATTGCATAATAATGGCATTCAGTTGTATTACACTCTCCATGGATTATCCCGTATTCATAGGAAATAGATACATTAAGTCAAAAAAGAAACGAACAGTTTCTGCGATTACCTTTATTGCCATTGCCGGTGTTGCATTGGGGGTAGGGGCTCTGTCTGCAGTTTTGTCAATTTCAAACGGTTTTCAAAATGAGTTTATCAATAAGGTTTTAGGGGTAAATGCCCACGTTCTTGTAATGAAATACGGAATGAGTTTCCCTGAATACCGATCAGTAATGGAAAAAGTTGAAAAAATTAAAGGGGTAAAATCCGTAGAGCCTTTTGTTATTCAGGAGATGATGATTTCCAAAGGCTCTAATACTGCCGGGGTTCTTTTAAAAGGTGTTGACCCCTACAAGGTGGGAAAGGTTCTCGATTTAGAGAGGCATATTATAAAAGGGTCTACAGCAAATATGCGTTTAAAAGGCTCTTCTCCTCCAGGCAATCCTGTTCATTTTGATATCGGTCGCCCTATAAAGAGACCATCTCACGCACCTCCCAACAGGTCCAGACTGTCTGATGATGAAAATGGGAATTCTGGTTCTGATCCTAAAGGAGAGATGGATGAAAAGATTGTCGAAGAAACTGAGAAAGCTGAAAAGAACGAAGAGTCAGAAAAAGTAGAGAAAACTAAAAAGCCTGTTACAAAAAAGACTGTTAAAGATTCTGAATTGCCAGGAATTGTAATTGGTAAAACTCTCGCCGAAAATCTTGATGCCAAAGTTGGAGATGTTGTTCAGATAACAACTCCATTAATAGGGCTTGATTTAATAGGCTGGTCACCAAACAGTGATGCTCCCAAATTTCTGCGTTTTAAAATATCTGGAATTTTTTATGCCGGATTTTTAGAATATGATACAAAACTTGTATTTGTTGATAACTATCAGGCTCAGCGGTTTTTTAATCAGGGGGACTCGGTTACAGGTCTTGAGCTTGTTGCAACTGACATGAATATTGCAAAAGATGTTTCAATGCGAATAGATAAACTTTTTAAAGATGAACCTTACAGAACTGTTGACTGGGAGGAGTTAAATGCACCTCTTTTTACAGCTCTCCAGACCCAGAAACTGGCATTTTCTGTTCTGCTGTCAATAATTGTAGGTGTGGCAGCATTTAATATTATTGCCACCCTTGTAATGATGGTTTTCGATAAGAGAAAAGAGATAGCGATTCTTAAATCAATGGGTGCGTCCCGCATGGCTATTTTACGAATTTTTATGTACGCTGGCACAGTTGTGGGTACAATTGGTATTGCAATTGGTCTTGTTGTGGGGCTTGGAGTATGCCTTATGCTTGATCAAATAGGCTGGCCTCTTGATCCGGAAGTCTATCTTATTGATCATCTTCCGGTTACTATTGACTGGATAAATTTTGCAGCAGCAGGAGTTGTTGCATTTTTCATCTGTATTACCGCGACTATTATTCCAAGCCTCGCAGCTTCAAAACTTAAGCCTGTCGATGGAATGCGCGCAGATTAATTTATACCTGCCGGAATAAAACTGTGTTACATTACGTCTTGCTACTGTCATGAGTAAAATTAAATTAAAAAAAATCATTATTGTAAAAGTTATATTTCTATCGTTTCTGCTTTTTTCAGTTACAGGTTTTGCTGCTGCTCAAAAGAGTCATGTTGTAAAATCCGGTGAATCTGTAGCCGCAATTGCTGATTATTATGGTGTTTCTCAGGATGATTTAAGAATTGAAAACGATCTTGGCAGAAAAGAGCAATTGCAAATTGGTCAGGAAATCAGAATTCCCACAACCTTCAGAGGTGGAGGAAAAGGGCATGTAATTAAACAAGGTGACAACCTTGGTAAAATTGCAAAAAAGTACAAAATATCAATTGAAAAATTAAAAGCTGAAAATAAAATGGGAAAAAACAGCTTTCTTGAGGTTGGCAGAACACTGGTGATACCTCCTAAGGAGGGAAGTAAAATCACTACTGCAAAACCTAAAAAAAATCCCAAACTTGTTGTTAGTGGTGAGCTTATTCCAGGGGGCGTTTTACACACTGTTTTGTCAGGTCAGAATATCTGGATGATTGCAAGAGCATATAATGTCAGTAAAAATCAAATTGCTGCAAGAAATAATATTTCTGTAAAACAGCCATTAAAAGTGGGCCAGAAGCTTAAAATCCCAGGGGCTAAAAAAGTAGTTCCTGTGAGGGTAAAAGGTTATCGTGCCGGCCCCATCCATTTTGTCAGAGTTTATAATAGTAAGCAGCTTAATTTAAGACTTGTAAACAGTAAAGGACGACTTATTCCCGCTTCGAGAACAAAATTGAGCAAGCTCTCGGGCACAAGGGATAAAAGATCAAAGTTTAAATTGTTTCACCCAAGACTTATCTACATGATTCAGAGGGTAAGTGAAAGATATCCAGGGCAGACCATAGAGATTATTTCGGGTTACAGACCCCCTCAAAAAGGGCACGAGTCCCGTCATGCAATGGGGAGAGCAATTGATTTCAGAATTCCGGGTGTGTCTAATCGTGAGCTTTACGAGTTTTGCACTGAGATGGAAAATTCAGGGTGCGGATATTATCCAAATTCAGTTTTTATACACATGGATGCCCGTGAGCGTTCCACCACATGGACTGATTACAGCAGACCTGGGCAAAAAGCAATTTACAAAAAGACTATTGGTGCAGTACCATCTGATACAGTACCATCTGATACAGTACCATCTGATGCAGTAGATGATAAATCAGATGAATCTGAAGATATTATTGATGAACCTGGGGATAAAATTGAAACACCTGAACCTGCACTTGATAATTCAGAGAATAATCTTGACGAGCCTGAAGAACCTGGTGATGACTCTGAAACTACAGAAAAATAATACCATAAAGTTGTTTAATTTAAACTGTTTATAGCAATTTTTGCCCAAATTCGCATCTCTGGTTTCATCTCCTTAATTTTCATTGGACA
>JAFGVO010000294.1 GCA_016937935.1 Deltaproteobacteria bacterium
GTGAAAAAAAGTTTCACATTCCCTAATCGGCCAAAATTTGAAAATTGTGCGAAAAAAATGATCTTTTTTTAAAAAGTTAAAAACATACAATATTATGGACTGTCATCCGCCCCCGCCTATGTTCTTCCCCGATGGACATATGGTCAATGGGGAGGATTTTTTATTGATTTTCAATTTTAAATGGGTTATATTTTTTTGCCTTTAAAAAACAACTTAAAATTTTGCCGGATAAAAAGATATTGCATGCGCATGCAATATCTTTTTATATGTGTTATTTATTGCATACGTTGAATTTAACAATCTAATAGAATTTAGAAATCGCTCACTTTTTTTATACAAACTTTTCTTTTTTTTAATTTTGATGCACACTATATCAAGTATTTATTTTTAACAGCAATTTTCAAGGGGACAGGTTCTCTATGACACGAGAAAATGATAGGTTTTTAGCCGGAAATTTTGGGATTAACCCTGGTAAATTTTTATTTGCCTCACTGTTATTTCTTTTACTTTCAAATCCAGTTTTAGCGGATGATAATGACAAAGAAAAGACTTCCACTAATACAGATCCGGAAACTGTCCCATCAGATTTTAATTTAAGCACAAATACCGACGCTATTGACGCTGATGAAATTGACAAAATTCAGGCATCAAATACTCCGGCAATTGTAGATGAAATTCCGGGAGTCTATTTGCAAAAACCTTTTAACGGCACAGGCTCTCCTGTTATCAGAGGTGTTGGAGGGTTAAGAATTCCCGTTTTGATTGATGAAGTCCGTTACAGCAACGGTGTTTTTACAAATTCACCCAACCATTATCTGGCCGCCATTTCACCCAACTCTCTTCAGAGTGTAACTGTTACCAAAGGAGTATCACCTCTAGGATTTGCCTATGGTTCAATGGGGGGAATTGTTGTTCTAAAGACTGATCAATTATCAACAGGTAATACCTTTGCAGGCAAAAGCAAATACATGTATGCAAGCGGCGACCACACATCACTGTTATCTGCAGATGGAGGAGTCTCATCAAAACTTTACAATTTTTCAACCGGGGCAGATATCACCTCATTTGGAGATGTCCGCACAGGGGGCGGGTATAAAGAACCATACTCATCTTACGAACAGGCAAACTGGAGAGCCCGCCTCGTTCTAATGCCCGAAGATTCTCCATTGACTGTTACCGGGGCTTACTTGGGTCACTATGCAAACAATGCAGTGCGCACAGACCAACTGGGGCTTGGAAAAATCGATTCATACGACAACAGCGACAATTTCATATATCTGGGTCTGGACTGGAAACCCGTAAGCGTATTGAAAAAATTTAATATCAGAGCATCTTATCATCAGATGAGCCAGGCTCAGACAGGTTATGTATGTCCAATCACCGGAGGGCACTACAATATTAATTATCCATCATGTTCATCACCTGCATCACTTGTAAACGGATACATATATAACGATGTGGTAGACACGTTTGGAATAATGTCCGGATCACAGCTTAATTTTGCAGATGACAGATTTATAATATCAGGAAAAATTGAATACTATTTTGACAATGTAATATCATCAGCCAGTGCCCTTTCAACTAAAGACGGCCGCATGGCAATGGTAGAACAACCCCGTGGACTGTTTTCATCGGGCTCCTACTTCAGCAACTTCTCTTCATATCTCCACGGAAATCTGATTCCCCTTAAAACCAAAGGGGGAGATCTCAATATCGGCGTTGGGGTAAGAGTTTCCAACAGTGCCGCATATGCCCCCACGGTTCCTGAAAAAAATGAAGATATTCACTATTCTGATACAAATTTATCAACAATGGCCTCAGTGGGCTGGCTGTACAAAGATATTGTAAATATTTACGGAAATTTTGGAGCAAGTCCAAGAACACCAAATCTGGAAGAAACCACAGCACTTGGATATGTTGGAAGTCAGTATCATATCCCGAATCAGGATTTAAAACAGGAGATTGCCTACAACTATGAGCTTGGAACGAAACTAAATATCAGCCCCGTCATTTTAACCCTTTCATGGTTTCACAATACAATAAACGACTACATAGACGAGAGGCCTGCATCATGGGGAGGCCGCTATTACACTGACGAAAGTGTTCCGATAGTTCAGAGAGTAAATGCGGACAAGGCTGTTTTTAAAGGTTTCGAAACCGAAGTTGAGCTTCATGCATTTGATTTTACCGTTAAAGGCGACATCAACATAACTAAAGGTGAAGTTTACGATAAACACAAGGATGACTACTTTGGTCAACTCACAAATTATGTGGACAACTTTCCAGCAAGAAGAGTTCCGTCACTTTTTGGCTCAGGTTCAATCAGATACGATAATAGACCCTTTGGTTTTTATACTGAATTTTCAGTTAACTGGGCCGACTCACAAAACAGACTGCACCCGATGGATTTACTGGACTTGTCAATGTGTGAAACCAAAACTCATTCAGGTGAAATAAATCCATCTTGCAGCACAATTAAAGGCTGGTACACATTAAACCTGATAGGTGGCTATCAAATCAACTCAATTGCATCCCTCCAGCTGTCAGCATTAAATCTAACAGACAACCGCTACAAAACCCTCGGATCAGGAATCATGGAACCAGGCTTTAATGCCAAAGCATCTTTAACTGTAAAATTTTAACTGCTGCACTTAAAAAAATATCCAACCACAAAAGTCCAAACTTAAATTAAACAACAAGTTCAAAATTACATGCAACACGGACAGCCCTCCGTCCTTGATAAGCCTGGATAATCATTACATGCAACAAGCACAGCCTCCGTCCTGATTTATTACATGCAACAAGCACAGCCTCCGTCCTGATTTAACTCATTTAACTCTACATATATCCTAGATCCAAACGGCCTCCGTCCTGGATTAACATACTGTAATTGCTAAACAATTCAAGATTGACAATATATATATCTTCATATTCTCTGATTGGCCTCCGTCCCTGTTTTGCTTATTTCTGATATTGAACCTGCTCAACCCTTAAGATTTTCCCGGTTTAGACGATATCTATTATTAGGAGTTTAAATTTAACTGTTTATTAATAAAGACTAATGAATCTTCATATCCAAAAACTTACTTTTCTAATCGTGATACTTTTTTGTTCAATTTGGGCCAGGGGCGAAACAGGAAAATATAATATTCATTTGGAGATGTCACCTGTAATACCTGTTGCCGGGTGGCAGAAGAGTGAGCTTGGCCCGGGAATAAACGCCTCAGTTAAATTTGAATTGGCTTTTAAAAGATGGATGGGTGTGGAACTTGGGGTTGGCAATATGACCTTTTTTAATGGTTCTCACCCTGCGGGTTATGAAAATATCGGTAATACAGGCATGTGGACCGGGGGCGGTGGTTTGAGATTTAGGCTTTTAAACGACGATAGTGGCTACAAATTTCCATGGGGTAAAAAAAATAATCATACCGGAAATTTACATGGTAATCTTTTTTTAGATATTCACGCTCTCTATGTGAGAACAGGAGATTTGAACAGACTTGGAGGAGATGCGGGACTTGGATATGAATTTTCACTTGTAAACGGATTACAGTTCGGACCTTTCGCCAGATTTACTTATGTGTATCAGCCTGACTCCATAAACAGGCGTGACTCAATGGATGGATTTTTTGTGGCAGCCGGACTCTCAATATCGTTTGATATTCCTCCTGAGATAAAAATTATGGAAGACAGTGACGGTGACGGATTTTACGATCCCGTTGATGCATGCCCAAACGATGCAGAAGATTTTGACAATTTTAAAGATGAGGACGGATGCCCCGATGTTGATAATGACGGGGATAAAGTTTTAGACAGTGATGACAAATGCATAGATGTGCCTGAAGACCTTGACGGATTTGAAGATGAGGATGGTTGTCCAGAAGATGATAACGACGGGGATAAAATTTTAGACAAAGATGACAAATGTCCTGATGAAGCTGAAGATTTTGACGAATTTGAAGATGAGGACGGATGCCCCGATGCTGACAACGACGGTGACGGATTTTGGGACAGTGAAGACAACTGCCCATTAGAGCCTGAAACAATTAACGGCATTGATGACGAAGATGGCTGTCCGGACAAGGAGAAGGCTCTTGTTGTGGTGGACAAAAGATCCATACTTGGAGGGGAAAATATCTATTTTGAGTTTGGATTGGCAAGGGTTAAATCTTCATCACATCCTCTTTTAAAAGAGATGACACAACTTTTAAACAGCCACAAAGAGTATGCGGTTATTACAATTGAAGGGTTCACAGATAATATCGGCTCCAGCGAATTTAATGAGAAGCTCTCAATATGGCGTGGTGAAAGTGTAAAAAGGGCTCTTGTTAAACTGGGGGTTGATCCGGGAAGACTGAAAGTTGTGGGTCACGGAGAACTGGACCCCGCATCAACAATAAGAAATGAGGAGTCAAGGGCTTTAAACAGAAGAGTTGAGTTTTACATTGAAAAAATCGATGAAACTTTAGCTGCCAGGGCTTTAAAAAAAGAGACTGAAACCACTGAGGTAACGAAATGAAAAAATATATTTTTGTTAATATTTTAATCTATTTTTTTCTCATCTTGTCACTATTTTTAAATACCTCATGTACAGATGCTGTTGTGGGCGCCTCGTGCGAAAAAGGTCTCTCCCATTGCGAACATGGTTGTTTTGATTTAAACAGTGATATTTCAAACTGCGGAAGCTGCAATACAAACTGCCTCCAGAGTGAAAGCTGTTTTGACGGTTTTTGCGGTCTCTGTCCAAAGGGTGAATCTATGTGCAATAACAGCTGCACAGATACTTTAACGGACACAAACAATTGCGGTGAATGCGGAACAATATGTAACCCGGGTGAGACTTGCACTGAAGGTGTGTGTAAAGATTTCTGCGATTTTCCTCTTGTTAACTGCAATGGAATCTGCACTGACTTGAACAGCAGTTCGTCCAATTGCGGAAGCTGCAATAACGTTTGTGATAGAAAGACCCCTGCCTGTGTTAATAGAATCTGCACTGACAGCTGCCCAGAGTGGATGGACTACTGCGATGAAAGCTGCGTCTGGCTTCAGAATAACCCGGACAACTGCGGAGGATGCAATATTGAGTGCCCTAATGAAAGACCCTTTTGCGACAAAGGGGAGTGCACTTTAAGCTGCAGTGAAAATTTAGTTGAATGCAACGGAAGCTGTACAGATATTAAAAGCGACAGAACCAACTGCGGCAAATGCAATAACATCTGCGACAGTGATAAAATTTGCGGCGATGGAGTCTGTTCAATCTTATGCAGTGATCCCAAAACAATTTGCGGGGGCTCATGTGTTGACCTTAACACCAGTGAACTTCACTGTAACGCATGCGGAAACAGCTGTAATAGCGGTGAGCTGTGCATATCAGGAAGCTGCACAATTGTATGCGGAGCAAATAAAATTTTATGCAAAGAAGAGTGCGTAAATTACACAAGTGACAGGTTTAACTGCGGAGGCTGCAATATTGAGTGTACTGATGATGAAGTATGCAGCGGTGGAAAATGTGTTCCTGACTGCGGACAACTGACATTCTGCGCCGAGAGTTGTGTTGACACGGGATCTGATGTTTTACACTGCGGAAAATGTGACACCCCCTGCCAGAGCGGATATTTCTGTGTAAGCGGTGAGTGTAAAAAGTACTGCCCTCCCCCCCTTGTTCAATGCAATGAGAGCTGTGTTGATAATGATACTAACCCTTTTAACTGCGGTGATTGCGGCACTGTCTGCGATACAGGAATATGTCAGAGCGGAGAGTGTAAAATTGAAAAACCCGGTCACATTATTGTTATTGGCCACGACTACACAGAGACCCACACTGTTCTTAACCGGATTATTGCAAACTCGGTTTTTATCTCCCCTGCTGCACCTGTTAAGATTATTGCCTACACAGAGTTTGCTGATACTTCAAATGGAGGACTGGTGGAGAAGGTCAATAATGCCCTTGATATTGAGGCTTCAAATTCGGGCTTGACTCTTTCAAGGGATTTTATTGACACTGCAACAGATCTTTCAGGTATCATTTTAAATTATGATGTACTGATGATTTACACCCAGAAATATGGTCTTGATACAGATCTTTGGGCGGTGGGAAATCTCTGGTTTTCACCGCTAAAGGACTTTCTGGCACTTGGAGGTATTGTTGTATTAATTGAAGGCCCGGGCCTGAACACGGGAACCTGTCAGATACTAAGTGGTGCATCTCTTTTTTCAGCAACAGGAACCTATGACTGCAGCGGTAATACAATTGATGTTGTTGAGCCGGGTGATGCGGTGGCTCAGGGAGTGAGTAAATACTATCTTGCCCCCTTAAACAGTACATGTTTTGAAACAACAGAAGAAAAAAAGGTGGCAGAGGATACTACTGCAAATGGAACCCCTCTTATACATAGGATTGTTCTTCCATAAAAATTGTTTTAAATTTATGCAGAAAATCCTTAACAAGAGTTCTATTTGACCTCAAATATAATATTAATATAATATTATATAAACTTGTATGTAAGCTGTTGCTGTTTTATAAAGCTTTTTTACTGCTTTATTTAAAACTGGAGCTCAAAATGACAAAAAAGTACACACCAAAAGATATTGAACCTAAATGGCAGAGTTACTGGGAAAAAGAGAGAACATTCTACACAGATCACTCTTCTGATAAACCCAAATTCTACATGCTTGAGATGTTTCCCTACCCTTCTGGAAGACTCCACATGGGTCATGTCAGAAACTACTCAATTGGAGACGTGGTAGCCAGATACAAAAAGAAGTGCGGATTTAACGTAATGCACCCTTTTGGCTGGGACGCATTTGGTCTTCCCGCTGAAAACGCGGCTATTGAACGGGGAATCCACCCATCTACCTGGACTTACTCAAATATTAAAGACATGAGAGGTCAGCTTCAGAAGCTGGGCCTTGGTTATGACTGGGATAAAGAGATTGCCACATGCCACCCCGACTATTACAAATGGGAGCAGCTTGTATTTGTAAGAGCTCTTGAAAAAGGTCTTGTCTACCGTAAAAAGGCACTTGTAAACTGGTCAGAAAAAATGCAGACCGTGCTGGCCAATGAGCAGGTAATTGACGGATGTGACTACCGTTACGGCCTGCCTGTTGTGCAAAAAGAGCTTACACAGTGGTTTTTTAAAACCACCGCCTACGCAGAAGATCTTCTAGAGGGTATCAACAATGAACTTGAAGGAAACTGGCCTGACAGGGTTCTGCTGGAGCAGCGGGCACGAATTGGCAAAAGCCACGGTGCACAGGTCGATTTTAAACTTGAAACACCAGTTGATGACGAAACTCTGATTTCTGTTTTTACAACAAGGCCTGATACCCTTTACGGGGTAACATTTATGAGTCTTGCACCTGAACATCCAATGGCCCAGAAACTTGCCAAAGGAACTTCAGAGGAAAAAGCTGTTAATGATTTTATCCAGAAAGTTTTAATGGAGGATAAACATAAACGTGGTGCGGATGATTATGAAAAAGAGGGAGTTTTTACAGGAAAGCACTGCATAAACCCTGTTAACGGAGATAAAATACCTGTCTACATTGCAAACTTTGTTCTTATGGACTACGGCACAGGAGCTGTTATGGCGGTTCCTGCCCACGATCAGAGAGACTTTGAGTTTGCTAAAAAATATGACATACCCATTAAAATTGTAATTTCTCCAAAAGACGGCACAAAACTGAATCCTGAAGATATGACTGAAGCATTTACGGGTGCCGGATTTGAAGTAAACTCCGGCGAGTTTGACAATGTTTCAAATGACGAAGCCAAAGAGGCAATTGCCAGTCACCTCGAGAGAACAGGTGTTGGAGGAAAAACCGTAAATTACAGAATAAGAGACTGGTGTGTTTCGAGACAGCGCTACTGGGGAGCTCCCATTCCGATAATTTATTGTGAAAAATGCGGAGCTGTTCCTGTTCCTGAAAATCAGCTTCCGGTGCTGCTTCCTGAAGATGTTGAATTTAAGGCCGAAGGAGGTTCACCCCTTGCACGCAATGAAGAATTTATCAACACTGAATGTCCCAAATGCGGCGGGAGTGCCAGACGTGAAACAGATACTTTTGATACTTTTATGGAATCTTCATGGTACCAGTTAAGATATGCTTCACCAAGATATGAGGAGGCTCCTCTTGATGGAAAAGAGGTTGAAAAGTGGCTTCCTGTTGATCAGTATATCGGAGGAATTGAGCACGCTGTCGGGCACCTCATGTACAGCCGATTTTATCACAGACTTATGCAGGACCTCGGATTCTTTCCTAAAACTGTTTCGTCAGAGCCATTTAAAAAACTGCTCACACAGGGAATGGTCTGCAAAGAGGCCAAATACACTCTTGACGCAAACGGTCAGCCCGTCTGGCATTCGGATGACAAAATCGATGACAACAATTTAAGTCTGATAAACGGAGAGAAAGTTACAACCGGCCGTGTAGAGAAAATGTCTAAATCCAAACACAACGGTGTTGATCCTGAAAAAATTATGGAACAGTACGGAGTTGATTCCGCAAGGATGTTTGTACTTTTTGCCTCCCCTCCCGAGAATGACCTTGTATGGAAAGAGGAAGGGGTTGAAGGAGTTCACCGTTATCTCTCAAGAGTATGGAATATGGTTCAGACCAGAAAAGATGATGTTGCTGCAGCCAAAACATACTCCGGAAACGGAGAAGACCTTGCTGATGACGCCGCAGAGCTCTGGAAACTGACACACCAGACAATTAAAAAAGTTACTGGAGACATTCATGACAAGTTTCACTTCAACACTGCAATTGCAAGATGCATGGAACTGATGAATGCGATTTCAAAATTTAATCATGAAAACATTGATGTTAATAAATCCGTGCAAAAAGATGCAGTTGCAAGTCTTGTAAACCTTTTAAGTCCCTTTGCACCTCATGTTTGTGAAGAGATGTGGACTCTTATCGGAGAACAGGGAGATGTCTGCAACGCCCCCTGGCCAACGTTTGATGAGAGGGCGCTTAAAGAAAACACTGTAACTATTGCGCTTCAGGTAATGGGAAAACTTAGAGGAAAAATGGATGTTCCTGCGGACTGCTCAAAACAGGATTTGGAAAAACTGGCTTTAGAACATGAAAATGTAAAAAAACACATTGAGGGTAAAACTGTAAGAAAAATTATTGTTGTACCCGGAAAACTTGTAAACATAGTTGCAAATTAGATTTACA
>JAFGVO010000295.1 GCA_016937935.1 Deltaproteobacteria bacterium
ACTCCTTTAAGAACATTCGGGTCAACCATTCCGCACCCCAGACTTTCAATCCAGCCGGTTTGTGAGCAGAGTCTGCAACCTTCGCCTTTACAGCTGATACATTGAATATCAACTTCTGCAGATGGTTCAGTAAAAGGGAAAAAGCTGGGTCTGAATCTGGTCTGAACATCTTCACCGAAGATCTGATGTAAAAATGTATTTAATATTCCTTTAAGATGACCAAAGTTAATACCTTTATCTACAAGGAGTCCTTCAATCTGAAAGAACATGGGACTGTGGGTTGGATCATCATCTCTTCTATAGACTGCCCCCGGTGCAACTATTTGAATCGGAAGTGGCTTATTGAGCATTGTTCTGATCTGAACCGGAGATGTGTGTGTTCGTAAAAGTGTTTTACCCTCTTTGATAAAAAGAGTATCCTGCATATCACGTGCCGGGTGGTCATCAGGGAAATTCAGCTTTGTAAAGTTATATAAATCCTCTTCAACCTCAGGGCCTACAGCAACATCAAATCCCATAGATGTAAATACATCCACAATATCATACATAACAATGCTTATTGGATGCATGGAGCCAATTTTAGGATTGCGACCTGGAAGTGTGAGATCAATATAACTTTCAAGATACTCTTTGTCAGCAATATTCTCCAGATTGAGAATAGCATCAGAGGCGCTCTTTGTTACAATACCTTTGGTTTTATTAAAGGATTGTCCAACCTCTTTGCGGGATTCCGGACTAATTTGACCCAGGGATGCCTGAAGCAGACCAATTTTACCTTTTTTAGAGAGATAAGCAGCCTGAAGATCACGAATCTCCTGCTCTGTTTTGCACTTTGTTAGAGCAGTCTCAAACTCCTCTGCAAACTGATCCAGCTGTTTAATGATCTCAATTGGATCCATAACAACCTCCTGCATGTAATGTGATATGAAATGTGTTGAAAGTATTTATTTGCCGCGAGCTATCGAAGCAATCGCTGCAAATCCCGATGGATCCTCAATAGCTATTTCAGAGAGAATCTTGCGGTTTAATTCGATACTGTTTGATTTAAGACCACCAATCATTTTGGAGTAGCTTATACCATTCATTTTTGCAGCTGCATTAATGCGGGTGATCCAAAGTTTGCGCATATCTCTTTTACGAAGACGTCTTCCAATATAGGAATCCATCTGTGCATGAAATACCGCAGTGACTGCTCTTTTATACATTTTGCTGCGAGATCCAAAGAATCCTTTAGCTCTTTTAAGAATTTTATTTCTTCTACGTCTGGCTTTAAAGCCTCTTTTAACTCTTGCCATTTAATGGCTCCTTTTCGTTGTGCTAACGCCTCTCCGTGAGATTTTATTTTTAAAACCTACAGATAAGGCAGGAGCGTGCGAACCTGCCGCTCACTTCCACTATGTATCTCAATATCTTTGCGCAAATTACGTTTGCGTTTAGTAGATTTTTTTGTGAGAATATGGCTGTGAAATGGCCTGCTGCAACGGATTTTTCCTTTGGCTGTCTTTCTGAATCTTTTAGCAGCCGCTCTGTTACTTTTCATTTTAGGCATCGAAACTGATTCCTTTTTTATATATAAAATTAACCTTTAACCTCTATCAACCTGATAGAGGTGTTCGTATTTACACATCCTCTATAAATAGTGCAAGAAAAAAGTTACTTTTAATCCATATTATCTTCGAAGTCGTCCTGATCATCCAATTCTTCAAGTTCTTCTTCCATGAGAATTTTTTTGCTCTTTGCAAGAGCGCTTCCCTTGGCAGACGGAGTCAGAATTGTAGTCATTGTTTTACCTTCAAACTGATATTTCTGTTGAACTTCGGCAATATCTGCCAAAGCTGCAACAACTTTATCTAAAATCACAGCAGCCATTTCAGGGTGTGCAATTTCACGCCCTCTGAATCTGATCGTGACTTTAGTCTTGTTTCCTTCAGCAATAAAACGTCTTATATGTTTAATTTTAAAATTAAAATCATGGGTATCTGTTTTGGGCCTCATTTTCACTTCTTTAAGCTCAATGATTTTCTGATTTTTCTTTGCGGCCTGAGCCTGTTTTTTAAGCTCATATTTATATTTGCCGTAATCCATGATTTTGCAAACTGACGGGTTTGCATTCGGGCTGATTTCTACAAGATCAAGATGCATCTCCTGAGCAATTGCAAGTGCCTGTCTGGTTGGATAGATGCCAAGCTGCTGACCGTCCGGATTGATAAGTCGTACATCCGGTCTGCGAATCATCTCATTAATCCGGGTTTTCTGGGGACGTTTCTTCCCTGTCTGTGGATTTTGAATAATTAAACCTCCTTGCATTAAGGGATCATCTATTTAAAATCCCTTAAGTCTATTGTTTATAGTAACCTAAAACTGCATTTATGCCCGTTTAAATTTGGGGCGGTGCAGATTTTTCTTTAATATATGCGACAAATTCATCTAATTTCAAGAAACCAATATCTCCATCAGCTCTTGTTTTAAGAGAAACTCCTCTGTCCTCAACTTCTTTATCACCAATAACAGCTGTAGCGGGAATTCTGTTCAGTCGAGTCTCTCTAATTTTGGCGCCAAGTTTCTCGTTATCATTATTAATATTGCATCTTATTCCGGATTTATCAAGAGCCTGTTTGACCTCATTTGCAAATTCGGCATGTTTTTCTGATACTGTTAAAATTGCAACCTGCTGAGGTGCCAGCCACATGGGAAATGCCCCTGCATAATGTTCGACCATGATTCCGAAAAAGCGTTCAATCGAGCCTAAAAGTGCTCTGTGAATCATAACAGGGCGGTGTCTTTTGGAATCTTCTCCAATATATGAGAGGTCAAAGCGCTCAGGGAGATTAAAATCAACCTGAACAGTAGAACACTGCCAGACTCTGCCGATTGCATCTTTTATTTTAACATCAATTTTGGGGCCGTAAAAGGCTCCTCCACCTTCGTCAATTTTATATTTAACACCTTCGGCCTGAAGACCAGATTTTAAAGCTGCTTCAGCCTGATCCCACACCTCTTTGGTGCCAATAGATTTTGCTTCAGGTCTGGTTGCAAGCATAATGTCAAGATCGGTAAAGCCATAGTCATTTAAAAGTTTTAGAGAAAACTTTACAACTGTTCTAATCTCATCTTCAAGCTGATCAGGACGCATAAAAATATGGGCATCATCCTGGGTAAATCCGCGAACTCTCATAAGTCCGTGAAGTTGTCCGGAACGCTCATATCTATAGACTGTACCGAGTTCTGCCCAACGCACTGGAAGATCTCTGTATGATTTTAGTGAGTTTCTATATATTGCAATATGAAAAGGGCAGTTCATTGGTTTGATGTAATATGGATTGCCCTCAATCTCCATTGGTGCATACATATCATCTTTATAATTTTCAAGGTGACCAGAGGTCTCCCACAATTTTGATCGACCGATATGGGGTGTTATCACAAGATCATAGCCGTGTTTCATGTGGGCTTCTCTCCAGTGATTTTCGATGAGTGTTCTTACAAGGGCACCTTTGGGATGCCATAAGACAAGACCTCCGCCAATCTGCTCATCAATGCTAAAGAGATCAAGTTCTTTACCAAGTTTACGGTGGTCGCGTTTTTTTGCCTCTTCAAGCATATTCAGGTACTGCTTCAGAGCTTTTTTATCCCCAAAAGCGGTGCCGTAAATTCTTGAAAGCATTTTGTTTTTCTCATCGCCTCTCCAATATGCTCCTGCACTTGATAAAAGTTTTACAGCTTTAATTGCTTTAGTATCAGGAAGGTGAGGCCCTGCACATAAATCCACCCAGTCTCCGTGATAGTAGAGGGATACAGGTGTATCTTCAGCAATAGCATCAAGAAGTTCCAGCTTGTAGGTTTCGCCCATATCTGTAAAAAGTTTTCTCGCTTCTTCGCGGGTAACCTCTTTACGAATAAATGTTCGTCCCTCTTTGATTATTTTTTCAATCTCTTTTTCAATGGCGGCAAGGTCGTCTTCAGTAAAACCGCCATCCTGTTTGTCAAAATCGTAATAAAAGCCGTTTTCGATAGACGGACCGATTGTTACAAGTGTTCCAGGAAAAAGTTTTTGTACGGCATCAGCCATAATATGAGCTGTAGAGTGTCTTATAACTGTCTGGGCTTCTTCAGAATTTGAAGATACAGGTGCTATGTCCTTGTACTCTTTTGGAAGAGCGCATTGGAGGTCAAATATTTTACCGTCAACAGTGGCGGCTACTGTTTCTCTGCCAAGTTTCTCATTTTGTAATAAGTAGTGGCCTGCTGTTCCCTCTGGGAATGAAATGTTTTCGTTATTCATAAATCACTGTTTTGGGTCATTAAAATTGTTGAAGTTTTTAGCATAAAAAAAATTAGGCACGAGCGGGCTTGAACCGCTGACCCCTACCATGTCAAGGTAGTGCTCTCCCACTGAGCTACGCACCTGTTACATTATTGCCAACTTTCGGCAACTGTGGAGAAAATTGGTAGCAGAACAGCTATTTTGCGTCAA
The DNA here is from genome assembly GCA_016937935.1 of Deltaproteobacteria bacterium. GTDB lineage: Bacteria > Myxococcota_A > Polyangia > JAAYKL01 > JAAYKL01 > JAFGVO01. The sequence goes on from JAFGVO010000295.1 coordinate 4,472, forward strand.
GTTATAAAATCATACGAGTATTATCTTTTTTACAATTTTATGCAAAATCTTGATGAATTCTTTCAATCAGTGGATTATAGCATGTTTTATGAATGTTATTTTAAGATACACAGTTTGTAATGGGGAAAATGGTTTTGTGGCTGATTTGCTTGCAGAAAATTCAAATTTATCAAAAATTAAGATAAAAAAATGTATAAGTGCAGGCGGGCTGTGGATAAAGAGTTCTAAAGACGGAAGCAGGATTAAACGGGTTAAAAGAATAAAAACATCTTTAAATGATGGTGACCGGATTACCTTATATTACGATGATAATGCCTTAGTTGAAATTGCTGAGTCTCCATTTGTGATATATGAAAACAGTCATTTTGGTTTGTGGTATAAACCGGTTAATATTTTATCCCAGCCAAGCAAATATGGTGATGCAAATTCAATTGATTCAATTATTAAGAAAATTCGAAACCTCAACAAAGACGTCTTTGTTGTCAACCGGCTGGATAGAGAGGCTTCAGGAATAATTGCAATTGCATATGACAAAAAAGCAGCAGCTCTTTTAAGTAAAATGTGGCAGAATGGAAGCGTTAAAAAGAGTTATCAGGCTGTTGTATCAGGTGTTATAAATGAGGAAAGCGGAGTTATCTCTTTTCTTGTTGAGGGAAAAAAGTCGGTAACCAGATTTAACAGGGTAAAAACCGATGAAGATGTGACTTATGTTGATGTTGAAATTGATACCGGGCGTAAACATCAGATTAGACGTCACTTTAATCAATTGGGACATCCGGTGATGGGGGATCCCTTATACGGAAAAAATAACAGTCATAAAAAAGGACTTATGCTCGCAGCTATAAAACTGGAATTTATTTCACCCTTCGATAAACGTAAAATTATTGCCGAGGTGCCTGAAGATAAAAGACTCTGGTGAGTTTCTAAGATTAATATCCCTGTAATAATTTATTCTGGTTTTATGCAGGCAATTCCATTTGATGTTCCAAGTACATCTGCACCTGCACTAATAAGCTGCTCTGTAAACTGATTGTTTTTTATTCCCCCTGAGGCTTTTATCAGCATCCTGTCTGCAATGGCACTTTTCATGATGCTGATATCTTCTATGGAAGCACCTCTTTTAGAAAATCCCGTGCTGGTTTTAACAAATGATGCCCCTCCGCCGTATGCTGCGGCACAGGCTTTTACAATTTCATCATGGGATAAAAGGGCTGTTTCTAAAATTACTTTGACAGGCACCGGAAAAATTGCCGCGACCACTTCGTTAATTCTAGTGCAGGCAGTCTGAATATCACCGGCCTTTATTGCCCGTAAATCAAGAAGCATATCAACTTCGTCTGCCCCGTTTTGCACTGCATTTTCAGCCTCTTTTGCAGTAAGCCCGGGAGCATTCATCCCGAGTGGAAAATCTATTACCTGAACTGTCAAAATTTTAGAGTTGTTTAAAATTGTTTTGCAGTAAGCCGTATCCCTCTGCATGCAGCATACTGACCTGAAGCTGTTATCAAGAGCAGTACGACACATATCATCAACATCTTTAAGTGATGAATCAATTTTTAAAAGCGTATGTTCAATGCGCCTATTAATTTTACCATCAATAACAGGCAGCTTCTTGACAGGACTGATATTTTTCAGGGAATCTACAGTGTTAATAAACAGTGAGTGTATTTTTTTAGAGTCAAAATTTTGCTGTATCATAATTTTTTCAACTGACTTTTTTGAGTTAAATATTTGCAGACATATAAATAGATTCTTTCAATCTTTTGTAAAGGCAAGAATGTAAATTTAAAAAAGTGTACGGGTTTATTCCGGGCCGAAAATATAGGCCGTAATAACAGGCTTTTTCGGCGGCAGATAAACTGCAGCGCTACATTTTTATTAACCAGACATTCATTATGGGATTGGAATTAATTAGTTAAAGGTTTCATTTTTTATCATAAAGGTGGGGTCTTCATGGGTGCGTGACAGAAAACGAATCTTTTGCCCAAGAGCAGATTGCAGCTGTTTTTTTAGTTTATCAGCGCGTTCCAGAGAGTTGGATTCAGCTATCATATTGTTTTTATTAAAACTAACCCGACCGACAACAATTTCTTTCATATTGGAACTTTTTGAAGCTTTGCGCAAAAACACAATGCTATGATCCCCGGGATTAAATTCAGCATCTTCCAGACTGCATAATTTTTCAGTCACCTTTTTAACTGTGGTTTTACAAAGCTTATAATGATCAAATGTCAGCAACAGAACATCACCATCCGTATTTTGCATAATGGGAGCAGTATGTACATTGATGTCATTATTTTCAACGGCTTCTTCCCATCTGGCAATCATGAAGCGACCGATTTTTTCATTTTGAAGACGGTCAACTGAAACATTGGTTTTTCTTCGCAGCCGCTTCTTCATACTCTGCACCACATCATCCCCGGACAATGGAGATAACATGCGATGATGGACTCCTGCCAATAGGGATTTGTTTTCATAATCCACAACTCGCGCCAATATAACATTCCATTTTTCCATATACCTGGATGCCTCTTTTTCAATAACTGTCCGTTTTTCTCCTGTTAGTAAATCTATCAGTGTAATGCTTTTTCCGGGTACAAAATCCGTTATTTCCCAAAGAGAAAGCCATGCAGACTTTTGCGCCTTCAGCCAGGATTTTACTCTTTGTGATAACTCATTCCTGGCAAGTTTTTCATACCAGTCAACCAAGGGTTTGCCATCCACAGAAAAGTGATACACTAACCAGGGAACAAACAGTTCCATACTTTTTTCGACATTAGAAAAATCCATTTGAGCCTTAGTTAACTTTTTGCTAAATCGACGACTGCAACAGCTCAGTATCTTTTCTTTCAACCAATGATCAAGCTCGTGAATGGATTCTGGTTCAATCTCCTGGGCGTCCTCCTCCTCCTCCTCCCAGTTATCTATTTCATTTAAAGGTGGCGGTGCCGCAAGGGTTACCTCTATTTCGCCGTAGGTGTATGTTTCACAAGCCTGGACACCTTCATCCATAGTGAAAATATTGCGATGCTTGACCAAAAATGAGGTGAGACCCAATGTACACACTTCTACAAGCTTCATATCTTCTTCTGAAAGAGGACGCTGTAACTTGTCACGATCTAAACTCAGCACCCAGGGATAGGCATTGGGGCCGGCCACCTCCCAACCGTTCTGTGAAATTTCTTTGCGCGTCGTTAGAGGGAAATCTGCTCCCCGCTCAAAATTGATCGCAATAATTGACGTTCCGAGGTCAAATTTTTTACCAGGGTCAGGCTGCTCTTTCGATAGCGATATAAACGACTTAAACCCTTCAAATGATGGGAAAATAATAAAACCAAAACTTTCGTTGGCATTACCCATAATGGAGACATAGGCGTCAATAATTTCAAGTGATGGCACATCCACTTTGATAACCTGGTAGTCTTTTACCCATCGCCACGGTGCAGCCTGGTAAAATTGTTTTGCTGCATGGAAAAAATTTCCGATCATCTCTTTTGATACCAGCGGATTATCGAAATAGGTATCAATTGACCCTTCTTCGGTATGGTACGAAGAAAAAGCATCCATAACGTCATCTAGCTCAGGAGTGGGGGCAACAGTGACTTCAATATCAGGAAACATCTGACGTATTTCTTCTGCCTCCTGACTATTATCTATCCTAATCATACCAGGTTTGCGCGGAAGCCCGGCCATTGGGTTTTGAAACGCCTCGTGCAATACACTTGTAATAGTAGAGGGTTGTCCAGCCGGATCGATGAGCTTGTGCTGAACAATCGTTTCAGTCAGCATATCCAGACAGATAATAATCTCCGGTCGAAACGGCGTACCTTCCTCTATATAAAAAGGTGCTGTCAGCCGTCCCACAACCCATTCATTAATGTGCCATTTTAAATTCTTAAGATTATTCTTAGTTTTTTTCTTATTTCGTTTTTTGCTCATGGTTTCTTCCTGGTAACATTTTTATGGACTGTAATTTAATTAGCAAAGCCGCTTCATTGCAATAAAAATCTGCAATATAAGAACCTATTGGATGCTGATGCCTGAATTTAAATCCACACAGCTGCTTTTTTTTCAAATGTTTCCACAATATAAGCTCTGCTTTTGTTTGGTTTTTGCGTAACTCTTTTGAAAATTGAATAGTATTAAACTCACTTGTTCTATGTGTATGAATTCTTTTCATAATGTCTTTCTCCTTCCCCCGGTGGACGTTTTGTGTCGTTGGGGGAAGGGGTGAGAAGCTGAGAATTCTTTAAGGGCAGTCTGAAAATGTTGTTAACGTAATCACAAATAGACATGTCAATAATAGGGACTGTCCCCAATAATAGGGACTGTCCCCAATAATAATAATATCCCCAATAATACCAATAATAGACATGTCAATAATAGCAATAATAGGGACTGTCCCTATTAAGCACTATTAAAAACTATTAAAAACAAGATGGGGAGACCCCGCTACTACGGAACAATACATATTTTTAATTATATTATTCTGCGGTCATTTTTAGGTAGCGGGCGTTGCCCGTTTTTATTAGTTGTTTGTTTATGTAGGTTTTGTCTGTTATGAGGTCGGCTATGTATCTTCCGTATTTGTCGCTGCCGTAGGTGTAGACTGTTATTGTTTTTTGGGGACTGAGCATTTTTGTTAGTGCCTCTTTTGCGGACTGGCCCTCTTTTGTGTCTATTTCCATTGCGTCTACTCCCCTTAAGCGAAATTTTTGGGTGATGTATATTTGGGGTGCCAGTTCCATTGTTATTTTTACTGTGTCCCCGTCGATTACTTTTTGTATTTTGCCTTTGTAGCAGTAGCGTTCTGTGTTGGTGCAGTCTATTTTTGTGTAGGTGCCGTCTCCGTGTCTTTTTAGATATGTGTCTAATGGATATTTGTTTATTGCTGTGGTGCCTGCTTCTATTTTTATGTTGAAACCCAGGTCTAATAATTTTTGTTCTGGTTTTGTTCCGGCTGTTATTTTAACTATGTCTGCCTCGGCTTTGCGGGGTGTAAGGGGAAACTCGTGTGACTCCTGACTGCTGTTTTGAAGGTAGGCCGAGACCAGCTGCTGGAGTTTTTTTTGTCCGAGGTTTTCTTTTATGGCTCTTGTTTCAAATTGTTTGCGAATGTCTGTATCTTTTATGCTGAGGAGTATGCAGTACTGGCTCCATGAGAGGGTTTTGTCTATTTTTGTAAACGGGTATTGCGCTGCAAAGTTTCGCATGTAGTGGATTGATCTTAGACTGAACCCTTTGCCGTATTTTTGTGTCATGTCTTTGCACAGTTTTTTTGCTATTTGTGAACCGTAGAGTTTGTCTTCGTCATGTGTTTCGATGAGATTATCTATTAGCTGCCCCATGTGCCAGTAGCTCTCTTTTTTTTGTCTGTTCTGGTTAAATTCGTTTTTTAGAAGTGTGGTTTCGTAAATGGTGGAGATTTCTTTTAAGAGGTCGCTATATTTTTCTATCTGGTTTTGTTTCATTTGATTACCTTTTTGGCTTATATTTTTTGTTTTTTTTGAAAATTTCTGGACACTTTTTTTGTATAGGGCTAATATTATTCATCTTTATTAAATAATTTTCAATACATGTAGGTAAAAAGTGCAAGAGCTTGCACTTTTTGGCTGGTCATGTGGTATATGTTGCAAATGTGTAGATACTAAAAGATTGAAAACAAAGCACAACGGGCTTCACAGAGAATATGGACCTGGTGGTTATTTCTTAAGAAGTAAAATTTGCACAGTTGAAAATGTCAGCTAAAATGTTAATGATAATGTTTTTAATTAACCAGTTATAACGGAAAGAATAATATGTCTCGAATATCTGAAACTACACGGGAGCTAACAATCAAACTGGACAGAGACACTATGAATGTGATGCTCGAAAGCCAGAAGCGGGTTGTTCATCCATCAATAATTGTTGTTCAGGGGGTTGATCGGGGAGAGTCGGTTTTAATTGATAAGACTCCGCTGATTATGGGGAGAAGCGACACTTGTGACCTTATTATCAGAGATGACGGAATATCGAGAATTCATGCGCAAATTATAAAAGAAGGGGAGCGTTACATTATTGAAGATCAGGGGAGTACCAACGGTATTTTCTTTGGAAACAAGAGGGTGGAGCGCCATGTTTTAAGTGAAGGGGACAAAGTCCTTGTGGGCAGGCGAACCATTTTAAAATTTGATATGCAGGATACTTTTGATAAAAAATATCAGGATGAAATGTATGAATCTGCGGTGAGGGATGGTCTTACAGGGGTTTTTAACCGAAAACATTTTAATGAGCGTATTGTAAGTGAACTCTCATTTTCTTTACGGCATAAAAGCAGTCTCTCTGTTCTTATTTTTGATCTTGACCACTTTAAGAGGGTTAATGATAATTTTGGGCATCAGGTTGGTGATGAGGTTCTTATTCAGGTATCCGCAAAAATTCATAAAATATTGAGAGAAGAAGATTTTTTTGCCAGATACGGTGGTGAGGAGTTCGTTGTTCTTGCCAGGGATATAGGTTTTAAAGGTTCGGTTGCCCTGGGTGAACGCATCAGGCAGATTATTCAGGACCTTAAAATATTAACCCCCGAAGGTATCAGGGTTCCGGTAACTTTAAGTATAGGGGTTGCCACAGTTGATGAGGGAAAAAGCATATCTATAGAGCAATTTATCCAGATTGCTGACGAAAATCTTTATAAAGCAAAAGAAAATGGTAGAAATCGTGTTGTAGCTTCTTCAGTAAAGTAGTATTGCTATTACTGTTTGGAAACTAAACAACACGGAGATTTTTTTGTGAATGAAACAATTGCACATACAGGAACACTGCTTGGTGGCGGTGCAAAATTCAGCGGTAAGCTTACATTTATTGGTACTGTAAGGATTGAAGGAGAGTTTGAGGGGGAGATACTCGCGGACGCAACACTTGTTGTTGGAGAAGGGGGCAGTGTTAAAGGTAATATAAATGTAAAAAATCTTGTTATTTCAGGTGGAGTTGTTGATGCTACTGTAACAGCATCTCAATCTGTCGAACTTTTAAAAGATGGAAAACTGTTTGGTGATATTACAACTGCATCTTTTGAGATTGAAAAAGGGGCAGTTTTTAAGGGTACTAGTCATATGACTGGGGAAAATCAGTAATTATCAAGGGAGTTAAATTGAAAATGTTATTTAAATTGAAAATGAAAAAAGAGCTTTTTACTTTAGTTTTATTTATCGGGGTTATGCTTGTATCTGCAAGTTTGCTGGCAGATGAACCTGCAAAACCTAAAACTCCTGCAAAGGTTGAAAAGACAGCCAAAGCAGAAGCGAAGCCTGAAGCTAAAACCGAAGCGAAGCCTGAAGCTAAAACCGAAGCGAAGCCTGAAGCTAAAACCGAAGCAAAGCCTGAAGCTAAAACCGAAGCGAAGCCTGAAGCTAAAACCGAAGCAAAGCCGGAAGAGGCTCCCGTGGAAAAAGCAGCGGTTAAATCTGATGTAACTGCTAAACCTGAAACATCTGAAGAATCAGATGCTGCCGGAGATCCTGAAGTTGCAGAAACGGGTGAAGATGGAGTTTCAGAGGCAGAGTCAGAATCAGAATCTGCTGAAGAGCCGGAAGCTGTTTTAGAGCCCAAAGAAAGTGTCGAGTCAGATGAATCAACTGAAGAGCTAAAAGATAAAAGTGAAGAAGATAATAATACCGCCGCAAATAGTGACGCAGCTACGGTAAATATTACTGAAGCCACTGATGATTCTAAAAAGATGAGTATGGATGGGGAAAATTTCATTGATGATGATGTTCCTATGACTGACAGAATTGTAAATGTTCCCACTGCTGAAACTGTAAGAAAGGGAGCTCTTGTTCTGACCGTTGACCACAGAGCACATAAAACGTTTATAAGTGGAGAAGATGCATGGTTTGATTATCTTGGCCTTGATTCCGGCAATCTGAAAATAGGGCTTGGCTTAAGATATGGAATTACTGATTTTGTTGATGCGGGTTTTTACAGATTGAGTAATGGTACTGACCTTTTTGATGTTTACGAGTTTGATACAAAATTAAAACTTCTCAGACAGAAATATCAATTTGTAAATCTCTCTTTTAAAATCGGTTTTACATGGTTTGTTCAGAAAAATGCAAAGGATGCCTCCGGGGTATATGGACAGCTTATTCTTGACAGAAGACTCTTTAAGTCACTCCTTATTGGTACCGGATTTGCCTTTCATACTGACTCAAGTAACGATAAAAAGATTCTGGCAGATGATGATCCCTCAGCAGCTGTTTTAGGTTATATTGAGTGGCGTCCTATAAAGAAGTTTTCACTTAATGCGGAGATGGCTGCAAATGTTGCAGGTTATGGAAGCAAATATCCCGTTTTTGCATTTTCAGCCAGAATGTTAACCTACAGACATACCTTTTCGCTAGTAGTATCAAACTCCCAATACATGAGTTCTGATGGTATTGTATCCAACTCATGGAGAGGATTTAAGCACCTGGTTTTTGGATTTCAGATAACAAGAGAGTTTAATCTTTTAGACTGATTCCCCTGCGGATTATTCTGTGTCCGGCTCGCGCATTTCTACGACAATTGTTTTAAGACAGGCTCTAATGTGGTTGTTATCCATTGAGTTTATACACTCTTTGAGCAGGTTGAATTTGGGTTCAAGCTCTGCCATTGAAGTTGCCTCAATTTTACCGGTAAAGATTTTGGGGTGTCTGGTTTTATCCATTTTTTCACCGTCAAATGCCAGTTCCTCAAAGAGCTTTTCACCAGGTCTAAGCCCTGAGTATTTTATCTCTATTTCGTCGGTTGAAAACCCGCTTAAGTGAATAATGTCTTTTGCAAGATCTCTTATGTAGACTGGTTTTCCCATGTCCAGAACAAAGATGTCACCACTTTCTCCCATTGTAGCAGTCTGCATTACAAGCTGACAGGCTTCGGGGATTGTCATAAAGTAGCGTTTCATATCTTTGTGCGTGACAGTTACAGGTCCGCCTTTTGCTATTTGTTCTTTAAATATTGGAATTACGCTTCCGTTTGATCCAAGTACATTACCAAAGCGAACTGCTACAAATTTTGTTTTTGATGCAGAACTTTTAGCCTGAACGTAGATTTCGGCGCATCTTTTAGTTGTACCCATTATTGATGTGGGGTTCACTGCTTTGTCAGTAGATATCATTACAAATGTTTCCACATTGTGCTTATCTGATGCGTCAACTACATTTTTTGTTCCGAATACATTGTTTTTAACTGCTTCTCCGGGGTTCCACTCCATCATCGGGACATGTTTATGAGCCGCAGCGTGAAATATAACCTGTGGCTTGTATGTGTTAAAAACCTCGTCAAGGCGGTGAATGTCGGCAACGTCAGCAATGCAGGGTATTATGTTTAATTCGGGAAAGTTTCCGGTAAGTTCTTTATGAATAAAAAAGAGGGCGTTTTCAGCCTGTTCAAGAAGGATTAGTTTTGCCGGATTGAAAAGGGCTATCTGTCTGCACGCTTCTGAACCGATGGAACCACCGGCTCCTGTTACCATAACAGTTTTATTTTTAAGAAAAGCTGCGATTGCTTCTCTGTCAAGATTTACGGCTTCTCTACCTAAAAGGTCGTCAATAGTAACCTCTCTAATTCTTGAAAGGTTAACTTTCCCCCCTAAAATTTCGTAAATGCCGGGGATGATTTTTACAGGAAGTTCTACTTTTTTACACTCATCAACAATTTTTCGGATTGAGGGCCCGTTTGCTGAAGCTATTGAAATTATTGCCTGGGTTGCTTCGGTCTGTTCCATAATTGAAAGGAGAGATGCCGTGTCGCCTAATATTCTGTGTCCCTGAATTATTGTGCCTGTTTTAATAGGATCATCATCTACATAGCCTACAATTTTCATCCCGAGACCAGGATTCTGATCAATCTCTTTTGCTACCATTACACCCGCGCGCCCGGCTCCTATTAAAAGAGTTTTTTCAATCTGAGAGAGGTTTGCTCTTTTTCCCGAATCTCTCTCTACACCTTCAGAAACTATACGCCTGATAACCCTTACTCCGGTGATTCCCAGAAACGCCATTATAAAATCCATTGCAAGTACGCCAAGTGGAATAATAACAAATTTTGCATACCCGCCCACATTTACAAAACCAAGGCGCATTGCCACAAGTATGGATGTTGCTATTAAAAGCGCATAAAAAATTGATTTTGATTCACGAAGGCCCACGTATCTCCATGCAAATCTTGGAACGCCAAACATTGAGAGAAGAAGATATTGAAGGATAATAACGTAAGGCCATGTGAAAAAGAGGAGTTTTATGTGCATAAACTCTAAAGAGAGTTCAAATCTAAAAAGAAAGGCCAGCCAGTAGGATATGGATAAAACTGCCATATCAACTGTAATTTGAGCACCTCGATTAATGTATCTCTGCATTTTTTGTTTCCTGTATTTTAAATTTATTCTCTTAAATTATTCTACTTTAATTTAAATAGAAAATACTTTTTTTGAAATTAATTTAATTTTTAAAATTATTTTACATGGAAGCGGATGATGTGAGAACTGCTTCTCTGATTTTCTGTCTGCTTCTTTTCAGTCTGGATTTTATTGCATCTTCAGTCATTTCAAATCTTGATGCCAGCTCTTCGATAGGTTCTTCATGCATGTCATGAGCAATAAGCATTTCCCGGTTTGGTTCTTTCAACTCTTCCATATGTTCTTGAAGATGTTTAAGACTTTGGGCCATGATGAGGTTCCACTCCTGATTGGGGGAGTTGTCAGGCATTGATGCATCTCCGCTTGCTGCATCATAGGATGTATTAATATTCGGGTCGTTTTTTTTACCTCTTCTTAATTTTGAACACGAAGTAACTACAATTCTTCTTAGCCATGGCTCAATGGGTGAGTCACCTCTAAAAGTATCGAGTTTGGTAAATGCGGTTATCATCGCTTCCTGAAATGCGTCTTTACCAAGATGGTGGTCCCTGCAGTAGGATGTTGCAAAAGTTTCCAGTTTTTTAGAGTAACAGACTGCTATCTGTTCAAATAGAGATGTGTCTGTGTTGCTCTGTCTGATAATTGCAGCAAAATCGGGGCATTCTGCTTTTGATGGTTTTATTAATTGGTGATTAGATTTTTTAATTTCCATAGCCTGATTCAATTAAATCATCAATGGTTGTCTGTCCAGAGTTCATTTTTAATAAATTGACATATATTAGCAAAATATAGTTGCATAAGCTGTTAATCGATACAAAAATGTGCTATCTGCAAGTTTATGACTGATGTAAAATACACTTTTGAACAATTAAATACTTTAAGAATTATTGCAAATGATCTTGCAAGCCCCGGTAATTTTGATGACGCTTTGAAAAGAGCTATGAATCAGATGTCTGAACATCTTGGGGTGGAACGTGGTACAATTACAATTTTCAGGCGGGATCTTGATGAGATTAGAACAATTGCAGCAAATAAACTTAATGATGAAGAGACTGTAAGGGCCAGATTTGCTCCGGGAGAAGGTATTACAGGAAAAGTTCTTAATACTGGCAAAGCTATAATTGTTCCGCGAATTGACGAGGAACCCGATTTTTTAAATCGCTCCGGGGCCAGAAGTAATCTTGACAGTTCCGAACTTGCATTTATTTGTGTCCCGATCTCATACGGAAATGACATTGTGGGAACACTTTCTGCTGATATTTCACACAATGGGAGAACCGAGTTTAATACAGAACTTCTTTTGCTTGAATCAGTTGCAAATCTCATTGCGTCAAGGGTAGAGCGCAGAAGAGTTGTTGATGAGAATCGCAGATTAAAAGAGATGGAGTCGGATTCCCACGATGCTTTTAAAAATTTTATCGGATCCTCAGATTCAATTCATTATGTGCGTCAGATGATTGCACGGGTTGCGGATTCAAAAACTACAGTTCTTTTAACCGGCGAAACAGGTACAGGAAAAGGTCTTGTTGCTAAAGCTATTCACAGGGCAAGTCCAAGAAGGGATCAGCCTTTTGTTCATTTAAATTGCGGAGCTATTCCTGAAAACCTCGTTGAAAGTGAACTTTTTGGTCACGAAAAAGGTGCATTTACAGGAGCTGTTGAATCAAGGGCCGGGCGATTTGAAGCTGCGGGGCACGGGACAATATTTTTAGACGAGATTAACTCTCTTCCACAGCAGGCCCAGGTAAAACTTTTAAAGGTTATTCAGGATAAACAGTATGAAAAGGTCGGCTCAACAAAGACTTTTACGACAAATGCAAGAATTATAACTGCTACAAACAGAGATCTTGAAGATGAAGTTGAAAATGGAACTTTTAGAATTGACTTGTTTTACAGACTTAATGTTTTTCCTATAAATGTTCCTCCTTTGAGAAACAGAGGGGCTGATATTATGCTTCTCACAAATTTTTTCATTCAGAAGTATGCAAAAGAGATTGGCAGTGATGTGGAGAGAATTGATACCCCGGCTATTGATCTTTTAATGAGTTATCACTGGCCTGGTAATGTGAGAGAGCTTGAAAATACAATCGAGAGAGCTGTTCTTCTAAATGAGGACGGGGTAATTACAACCCGAAGTCTTCCTCCATCTTTACA
>JAFGVO010000296.1 GCA_016937935.1 Deltaproteobacteria bacterium
GGTAAAATTCCTGCTTAAAATTATGCAGAAAAGTGCACAGGTGCGTGTTAAAATAGCGATAAAATAAAGAGTCCTGGATTTTTATAATATTCAATCTGATTTTAAGAAGTAAATCCGTTCAAATTTTAATTTTAAAAAAATAAATGGCTGTTTAAAACTGAATTTGAGGCTAAATTTTAAATAAAACAAAATGTAGGGATAAAAACAGAGGTGAAATCAACTGATTATCCTCCGTCCGGAATTGGCTGTCCGGAATTGGCTGTCCGGAATTGGCTGTCCGGAATTGGCTGCCCGGAATTGGCTCTAAATTGGCTTGAAAAGAGTTTTTTATTAATGATTTTATATATTGTAAAGTTGACGAATCTGATTTTTTTTATTGTCAATTTCTATTATGGCCTTTTTTATCTGTTTTGACTCTTTTACAAATGATATTAATCCTGTACTTTATTGGTTTAAAACTAAAAACCACCTAAAAAAATGGAGAACTAAATGAAATTCGGTTATTTTGACGACAGTAGACGAGAGTATGTAATTACAAACCCTAAAACCCCATTTCCATGGATTAATTATCTTGGAACAGATAATTTTTTCTCTCTCATTTCCAATCTTGGAGGTGGATACAGTTTCTATAAAGATGCGAGGCTCAGACGCATTACAAGATACAGATATAACAGTATCCCAACAGATAACACGGGAAAATACTTTTATATAAACGATGGTGAGAGCGTCTGGACACCATCCTGGATGCCTGTAAAAACAGACCTTGACAGTTATGAGTGCAGACACGGTATGGGTTACACCAATTTTATCTCATCTAAAAACGGTATTGAGGCCGACGTTTTAGCCTTTGTTCCCCCGGGGGTTACCGGTGAGCTTACAAGAGTTAAGATTAAAAACACATCTGATAAGCCTAAAACAGTTAAACTATTTTCACTTGTTGAATTTGCCATGTGGAATGCCCTTGATGACATGACAAACTTTCAGCGCAATTTTAATACAGGGGAAGTAGAGGTTAAAGATTCAGTTATTTATCACAAAACAGAGTACAGGGAGAGACGCAATCACTATGCATTTTTCTCATGTAACAGAAAAGTTGATGGATTTGATACGGACAGAAAGACATTTCTTGGGGAATATAGAGGTTTTGGTGAGCCTGTTGTGGTTGAAAATGGTGCTGCAACGAACACTATCGCCCACGGATGGAGCCCCATTGCCAGTCACTTTTTGAAATTTGATCTTCAGCCCGGACAGGAGGAGGAAGCAATTTTTCTTCTTGGCTATGTTGAGAATAAACAAGAGGAAAAATGGGAGTCCAAAGCAGTTATCAATAAGACCAAAGCTGTTGCTCTTGTTGACCGTTTTAAAGATACTGCCGGTGTTGATAAATCATTTAAAGAGCTTAAAGAGTACTGGGACGATGTTTTAGGCCGCTACCAGGTTGAACACGAGGATGAAAACCTCTCAAGAATGGTTAATATCTGGAATCAGTACCAGTGCATGGTTACTTTTAACCTTAGCAGAAGCGCCTCATATTTTGAATCCGGTATCGGAAGAGGTATGGGGTTTAGAGATTCCAACCAGGATATTATCGGATTTGCCCACCAGGTTCCCTCACGAGTTAAAGAGCGCATAATGGATCTTGCCGCAACCCAGCTTGAAAACGGTGGTGCATATCACCAGTATCAGCCTTTAACCAAAAAGGGCAACGATGAAATTGGCGGTAATTTTAATGACGATCCAATGTGGCTTGTATGCTCCACTGCCGCATATTTAAAAGAGACCGGGGATATGACAATTCTTGACGAGCAGATTCCATATGAGAATGACGAGTCAAAATCAAAAGATCTCTTCGATCATCTTAAGCGCTCTTTTTATAACATCGTAAACAATCTTGGACCTCACGGATTGCCATTAATCGGCAGAGCTGACTGGAATGACTGTCTTAACCTCAACTGCTTTTCAAATAATCCTGACGAGCCTTTTCAGACAACCTCAAATCAGGAGGGGAGAACCGCAGAGAGTCTCATGATTGCAGGAATGTTTGTTTTATACGGCAGACAGTTTGTTGAAATCTGTGAACTTAAAAATGAAAACGAAGCAGCGGCTACAGCTAAAAAACATATTGAAGATATGGAAAAAAATATTAATGAGCACGGCTGGGATGGAGAGTGGTTCCTGAGAGCCTACGATTATTATGGTGACAAGGTTGGAAGCAGCGAAAACAAGGAAGGCAAAATTTTTATTGAGTCTCAGGGTTTCTGTACAATGGCCGGAATAGGTAAAGAAGAGGGTAAATCAGAACAGGCTCTTGATGCGGTTAAAAAATATCTTGATTGCGAACACGGCATCGTTCTTCTTAATCCTGCGTTTACCGAGTATGATATTCGCTACGGTGAGATAAGTACATATCCTGAAGGATATAAAGAAAATGCAGGAATTTTTTGTCACAATAATCCCTGGATTATGATTGGTGAAACAGAGATTGGTCGTGGTGACCGTGCATTTGAGTACTACTCTAAAATTGCTCCGGCTTATACAGAGGACATAAGCGAACTTCATACAGTTGAGCCCTATGTTTATGCACAGATGATTGCAGGTAAAGATTCTTTTAGACCCGGAGAGGCTAAAAATTCCTGGCTTACAGGTACTGCGGCATGGAACTTTGTAGCCATTGCAAACCATATTCTGGGAATTAAACCCCACTATAACGGACTTCAGGTTGATCCCTGTATACCAAAGGCCTGGAACGGATATAAAGTTACAAGAAAATTTAGAAACGCCACATATGCTATTGACATTGTGAATCCGGATCACATCAGTAAAGGCGTTAAATCTGTAACTTGTGATGGCAGTGCAATTGAGGGTAATATTCTTCCTGTATTTAATGACGGCAAGACCCATAATGTTAAAGTTACAATGGGTTAACACTCTTATTTTTGCAGCATTTTTTGTAACATTAATTTATGCTGAAAATGCTGCAGCCTCTCTATATTCCTGTGAAGATTTTGAGAACAATGATGAAATTGAAGAGATTTTAAAATCTTATAAAAATACCTCTTTTTTAAATTTTAGTTATTTTAAAGCCGGAACTTCTGTTGAAGGAAAAACTATCCACGGGCTTACAGTAATGCCGGCAAAGTCTATTGACTTTGATTTTTTGCCAAAGATAAGAGTGATTGGTGCCATTCATGGAAACGAGTGTCTCTCTGCAAGCATGGTATTAACAATTATTGATGCCATCTCAGGTGGAGTTAATTCCTCAGATGAATTTTTAGAAGTATCTTCAAAAGCAGTTTTTGTATTTGTTCCCCTTGTAAATCCGGATGGTCACGATGACATACCAGCACAGAGATATAATAAAAATGGAGTTGATCTGAACAGAAATTTCAGTTTTGCCTGGAGTGCGTCCGGGACGATTAACGGAAATGATCCTTTCAGTGAGCCTGAATCAAAAGCCATACGTGATTTATCAGTTGATAATAATTTTGTACTCGGTCTCTCTTATCATACAAATGCCAATTACGTTAACAGCCCCTGGAACTATATTCCGTTTTACCCCCTTGATGAAGAGCTAATTGCAGAGATTGGAAATACCTATGCTGCACAAACAGATTACAATGTTACTTTCGGGTGGGACTGGTATCAGATTTCAGGAGATGTAAACGACTGGTCACTTGGTACCAACGGAACCTTTGACTGGACCATAGAGCTCCCTTCTGATGTAAATCTGGATTTTGATATTTATAAAGATGGAGTAGCAGCCTTTTTTTTAAAAGCAATCCCCGCTGTAAAGGGAAAAGTTACAGATGAAGAAACAGGTTATCCTTTAAATGCGATTATTACAGTAGAACCTGAAGGTACACCTGTTTACACAGATGGAGAAACCGGTGTGTACAATAGAATCCTGATTAATGGAAGCTATGATATTAGCGCATGGGCAGATGGATATAAGCCTGTGACAATGAAAAATATTACAGCATCAAGTGATAATATAATGAGACTTGATTTTAAATTGAAAAGATCTATCAAATATACAGGCAAATACAGAGGCGCATTAAAAGTGTCAGAGCTTGTTTTAGACAGGGATATTACTAACAGCTATTTTGCCAGTTACGGCTATGATAACACCACACAATATCAGGATGCCCTTGGCCCGGTTGATGGAAAGTATTACTCAATTGGTTTTGGAGGAGAAATCACTCTTGTAATGGGTAAAGAAATTGTTGACATTGAAGGGGATGACTTTGCCGTAGTTAGCGGTACAAACAGCAAGGACCCGGCAGTTGTATTTGTATCCCAAAGTATTGACGGCCCGTTTTATGAGATAAATTACGGAACAGGTGATATTTATTGTGACATTTCTAAAACCCCTTTAGAAAGTGTAAAATATATTAAAATAATAGATGACGGACAGACCACGTTTGGTGAAAAAGACGGAGGCTATGACCTTGATGGAATAAAACCGTTGACTGATAACGAAAACGACACTGAAACCTCCGTTTACGATACAGAGCCAGATACAGAAACAGCATCTTTAAAACCTGATTCACCTTTCGCAACAGTAATAGGAGGATGCTCTTTTACAGAAGATAAAAAGAAAAAATCTATTTTAACTCTTTTGTTTTAAAATTTTAATAGAAAAAGATGGCGTCTATATTGTCTGTGCCTCTTGTTTTGCAGCTTCCTCCAAACCCGTCGGGGTTTACTGACCAGTAGAAGGAGTAGTCTATATTAAAAGGAGCAAGGCAGTTGTTTGATTCTTCACATACTACTGATGTCGGGGCGTTAAGTTTGTGGGTGTAAACGTCATTGCTGTTTACACATCTGTAAGCTCCCAGATTGTAGAGGCATTCATATCCCGTAAATAGGGAATCTCCGTCAATAAAATCATAATAGTTTCTGTCGTACCCAAGAGATGACGCATCATTCCAGATGTATGCACCTTCGGCTTTATAGGATGTGCAAATGGCAATGCACTGGTGAATTTTTGTGGTGAATGAATCCTGATCATAGGTTCCCAGGCTGGAATCAGTGGCTCTTTCACAGGAATTTTTCTCTTCGCAGTAGTCTTTACAAACAAGGGGAGCTTTTGAGAGAAAGTCATCATAAGCCACATCCAGATCACTTTGGCAGGCTGCAAATAATAGCATAGTCAGTAAAATTAAAAAATATTTCACATGAACTCCTGGTGTTTCAGTTATAGCTGCCCGGAGGGACAGGGTCACTTTTTTGATGAATGTTAATTGTTCCAAATGATGCTTCATAGCGTTCAACAAGTGATTTTAGACCAATTGCCATCTGTTTGGCAGCCCTTGGATTGGTAATTACCCTTGAAACCACGTGTGCCTGAGGTCTGCCCGGTTCTGCAAAGATAAAATCCAGAACAAACTCGTTTTCGTTATTGTGTACAAATGAGATATTGGAATAGACGCCTTTTGCGGCCTCATCACTTACTTTAATATTCATTTTTATCTGTTTGACTCCGTTTTGGGAATCTTTAGTAATTGTGCTCTGATTTTTGTTATCTTTATCCATTTTTTCTCCAAATGTTAAAATTTATTATAAAAAGTACATTACATCATAAAAAGAGTATCATAAAGATGCTTTATTCTTATTTTGTTTATGATATGTTGGCGCTGATGAAAACTATAGCAAAAACAGTTAATAAATTAATACTTCTCCTTGCATTTTTCACTTTTTTAACCGGGTGCAGTGCTAAAATTGGAGATTCCTGCACATATGATGCTGACTGCTCTGCAGAAGGTGACAGAACTTGTGATAACAGCCAGCCTTCGGGATACTGTCTCATAATTACCTGCAACCCTGACAGGTGTCCCGGGGAGGCAGCCTGTGTTGAGTTTATTACACCAGCACCTGAATTTGAAACAGATGATACTGATTCAGAGGATTTGACACCATATCTTTACGAGCAGCTTGAACCAAACAGAACAAGAACCTACTGCCTCGCAGAGTGCAAAAAGGATAAAGATTGCAGATCCGGTTATTATTGTGCGGATAATGACGATATTGAAAACAATCTTAACGCCAGAATTATTGATGAAAACTCATCTCCTGAAGGTATATGTATTCCTAAAAATACAACTGCTGATACAGAATCTGCAACAGAGTCGGATACAGAGTCCGGCACAGACACTGAAACAGCATCTGATAATTAATACACTAAATTAATTTAATTTAATCGCATACAGAGTGTTGCATAGGAGAAAATTAATTTCATACTATTTAAAATTATAAAAATTAAAAATAACGATTGAAACATTTCAAAATAAAAAAGGAGTTCATTCATGAAATATTCAAAAATCGTTCTTTTGGGAATACTGTTACAACTGCTGTTTTCGGCAGATTGTCTGGCGCAGAATTTGGAACCCTCTGCAAAGGCTGAAGAAAAACAGGATTCACAAGAGAAAAAAACAGATTCAGATACTGATTTGGTTGATGCTGGAACAGATTCCACAGACAGTGATGAAAAGTCGGTAGAAAATAATACTGAAGAAAACGTGGCTGAAACCAGCCCGGTGGTGAAGGAAACACCACCACCTGCAAATGCTGCAGTAACAAATGAAGCGGCAAATTCTAATGACTCAGAAGAGCTTCCAGGTCCTGTAGTATTAGAAAAACCTTCTCAGAATGTTCAAATGCAAGAGGAGCTTCCAGGGCCAGTAAAAGTTGAAGAGGCACCCTTTAATGATATTTTATCTCTTTCTCTTGAACAATTACTGGATATAACAGTAGTTTCTGCTTCAAAAAGATATGAAAAAGCATCAGAGGCTCCTGCCACAATGACCGTATGGACAAGGCAGGATATGGATAATCTGGGTTACCATAATATTTATGAGCTGGCAGATATTACCCCCGGATTTAGTTCATATTACATTTACGGGGAGAGGGTTCTTGAGACGAGGGGCAGAAAAGCCGGTTCTTTTGAGAACAATAAACATCTTGTTATGGTTGACGGAATTCCGGTTAATCATGCAAGAGGCATGAAGGCCCCTATTGAAGAGGATTTACCACTCTATTTTGCCGACCAGGTGGAATTTTTAACAGGCCCGGCCTCTGCTCTTTACGGTGTAAGTGCCTATTTTGGTGTAATCAACGTTACATCGCAAAATCCCGTTGAAAACGGAGGAGCAGCCAGTGGGCGTGTAAGCTTTGGAGGGCCCGATTTTCACAGAAGTGTAATGGGAAATACCTATTACAAAAATGATTCGGGGACTTTTAAACTTGCACTAAGCTACTACGAAAAAGATGCTTCAGGAATGCAGCTTGGTATTGAAGATGAGGATTACGGTTTAACATACACAGAGGGTTATAAAAACAGACTCTGGGATGATAAAACCGCTCTGTTTTTATACGCATCATACAGAATTGATGATACTTTTTTAAAAGGTTTTGAAGTTGGAAGTATTAATATGCTTCGCACAACAGGTCTTGGTGAACACTGGATGTGGGGTGAATACTCTCCTGAGGCAAATGAACTTCAATGGGGAACTTTTATTCCATATGTAAAATACAGCCATGATTTTAATGATCAGATAAAACTTCAGAGTTATGTTTTGTACAACCGCTCA